>CALBGD010000162.1 GCA_937893735.1 uncultured Clostridia bacterium
CGAAGCGGGCTTTTGAAATCAATTTTTTGACCCAGCTCTGCCGGGTCAAAAAATACTTCTATCCGCACAAGTGTGCGGTTTGTCGGCATAGCCGACAAACCGTGCGCGCAGGGCGGATGTTCGGCGGAAAAGTCACTTTAGTGACTTTTTCGATGGTCTCTCGGGAGGGGCAAGCCCCTCCCCTACAATCCACATAAATAAAACAGAACAAAGGAGAAACAAGATGTTTAAATTAGTAATTTTCGACCTTGACGGGACCCTGCTCAACACCATCGGCGACCTTGCCGCGGCGGGAAATTACACCCTCGCCGATATGGGATACCCTACGCACAAAGAGGAGGAGTACCGCCATTTTGTGGGCAACGGAATTCCGAAGCTTATCGAGAGAATGCTCCCGGCGGGCACGCAGAAGCCGGTCATCGACCTCGCATACGAGATATTCATGGAGTACTACTCCGAGCACAAGTGCGACCACACGAAGCCGTACCCGGGCATTCCGGAGCTGATACATACCCTGCGGGAGCACGGCGTGGTATGCGGCGCGAATTCCAACAAGGCGAATGAGTTCACGCAGGAGCTCATACGGCTGAATTTCGGGAAGGAGATAACCCATGTGATAGGCTACGGCGCGGGATTCGGGGCGAAGCCCGACCCGGGCGCGGCTCTGGAGATAATACGCAGGGCGGGAGTAAAGCCGGAGGAGGCTCTGTATGTCGGGGACAGCGATGTTGACATCATCACCGGACATAACGCCGGGATAGCCGTATGCGGGGCACTGTGGGGATTCAGGGGATATGACGAGCTCGCGGCGCAGAAGCCGACATACCTGGCGCATGACGCAAAGGAGCTGGAGAAGATAATTTTAGGCTGAGCCCCTCCCGCATTTGTCATTTTGATGAATTTCCCCCGCCGCAAATTGACCATCTGCACAAAAATTTCCGCTGTACCAGTATGTTTTTGTGAAAAGTGTAGACAAATCCGCAAAGCTGTGCTATAATATAATCAGAAACCGCCATAGGCGGAGCTCATAAGCAGACGGAGGCGATATATATGTCAAAACGCATAATTACCATCACAAGACAGTACGGAAGCGGCGGACGTGAAATAGGCGAGAAGCTCGCGAAGCGGCTCGGCGTGGATTTCTACGACAATAAGCTGCTCGATGTGGCGGCAAAGGACAGCGGTATCCACAAGACCCACTTCGAGGAAAGCGACGAGCGGCGCACGAACAGTTTCCTGTACCTGCTCTCCACCACCTACGGTCAGGGAGGGGTGCCGTTTGACGACGCATTGTTCTTCGCCCAGCTCAACGCTATCCAGAAGATAGCTTCCGAGGGCTCCTGCCTTATCATCGGCAGATGTGCGGATTACGCGCTCAGGGACTTCACCGGCGTTGTCAACATCTATATAACCGCCCCCCTCGAGGACAGGATAAAGCGCGCGATCAACGCCTACGGCATCGCTGAAAAGCACGCCGCAGAGTATGTAAAGCGCATGGATAAGCAGCGCATTTCCTATTATAACTACTACACCGACAAGCGCTGGGGCACCCCGGAAAACTTCGAGCTCTGCCTTGACAGCTCCGCCCTCGGCATTGACGGCTCGGTAGACCTGCTGGAGAACTTCCTCAAGATGTACTACAAAGACTGAATAAACAGCTCCCCTCCGTTACCTGCGGGGGGGAGCTTTACTGTAAAATCAAAACGGACGCGCAGGAATGCACGTCCGTTTTGTGTATCAGCCTTTTCTGACGAATTTTGCTATCGCTGCGATGACCTTCTCAATATCCAGCGGCTTCGCGAGGTGCGCGTTCATTCCTGCCGCGAGGCACTTTTTAGCGTCCTCCTGAAATGCGTTGGCTGTCATTGCGATTATCGGTATCTCCTTTGCGTCCGGGCGGTCCAGCGCGCGTATCGCCTTTGTGGCGGACAGACCGTCCATCACCGGCATCATGATGTCCATGAGTATCGCGTTGAACGTTCCCGCAGGCTCGCTGCTGAACTTGTCCACCGCCTGCTTTCCGTCGCGCACCAGCGTTACCTCCGCTCCTGCGTCGGTCAGAAGGAGCTCCGCTATTTCGGCGTTGAGGTCGTTGTCCTCAGCCAGCAGCAGCTTAACTCCACGGATATCCGTGCCTGCCGCCCCGGAGCCATCTGTGCTGTCCGCGGGCTTTTCCGCCACCTCAAACGGCAGCGTGATTATGAACGTAGAGCCGGCACCCGGCTTGCTCTTTACCTCTATCATTCCGCCCATCTTGTCAACAAGGCTCTTGACGATGGTCATGCCTAGACCGGTGCCCATGTATACGCTGCGGCTGTCGGAGTTTTCCTGCGCAAACGGCTCGAAGATATGCTGGAGAAATTCCTTGCTCATGCCTATGCCCGTATCCGATATCGTCCAGCGGTAATTCACCCTGCCATGCCCGGAGCTTATGCATTTCACCGTGGTCGTGACCTTCCCGCCCACGTGGTTGTACTTTATGCAGTTTCCGTAGATGTTAAGGAAAAGCTGCCGCAGGTGCAGCGGGCTTCCATAGACGAATGGCGCCGGGAGGGACTGCTCGCCCACCTCCAGCGTGATTCCGGATTCTGCGGCGCGGGCGCTGATTATCGTGCCGACGTCGTGCGAAAGCCGTATCAGGTCTATCGGCTCCCGGGATAGCTCTATCCTGCCGTCTTCCAGCTTGCTGACCTGAAGCACGTCGTTTATCAGCGACAGCAGATGGTCGGCGGAGACCAGCATTTTCTTGTGATTTTCGCGGACCAGCTCCGTGTCGTCAAAGTGCGCCTCGTCTATGTTCAGCAGACCGATTATTCCGTTTAGCGGCGTGCGGATATCATGGCTCATGCGGGAGAGGAACATACTCTTCGCAGAGTTTGCCTTTTCAGCCGCAAGCGCCGCTTCCTTCAGCTGCTGGTTCTTTTTCTCAAGGTTCTCGGTGTATTGCTGCTGGGCGATGAGCTCCTTTTTCTGATAGGACTGCTTTATCTGCCACTGCATGATGTGCAGCACCACCAGAGTGAGCAGATAGAGCATCAGCGCGTAAAGCAGATTTTTTGGCGTTGATTCAAACACTCCGCGCTCGGACATGAACGCATAGATGTAGTATTCCCGGCTTTCCTCCATCAGCCCGAAGCTGTTGGAAAGCAGGTTCCTTTCGTCCTTTGCATGGATAAGCTCACCCGGGTTGTTATTGTTCATCAGCCTGCATAGTATCGGGGTATCCTCGACGTTGGTGCCCATGAGCGTCTCGTCGTTGGAGGCGATTATCTTGTTGCCGCTGCTGACTACGATGGTGCCGCCGGTCATGGAATATCCGGAGACCAGCATATGCAGCGAGTCGTTATAGATAAGGGTGTATTCCGGCGTGGTGTAATAGTAGCCTACGAGTATGCCGGGCTTGTCGCTCCTGCCGACCGCCGCGAGGTCAACGCAGTAGTCGTCGTGGTTAACGCGGACGGCGTAGGTCTTTTCGGGAAACGCTGCAACGTCCGTTACTGAGTCCTTTTCGACAAGTGCGAGCAGATCGTTGATGTTTATGCCCACATTGTCGCAGTAGGTCTGCACGTCTCCGTTTTCGTCCATTATTATTATGCCGGAGAGGAAGCAGTCCTTGGCGTAGCCGCTGAGAAGTTCCTCTTCAGTTACGCCGTCCTTGTTTTCGTATTTCAGCCGCATTTTGATAGTGTCAATGCTTTCCGATACCCTGATAAGGCTTTTGGATTCCGAGGCGAGGTCGTGCATCTGGTTGCTGTTACACTGCTGCTTTATGTAGTCCGCTGCCGAGGACAGCTGAGCCTTGGCGGCGGTCATATCCGCATGGGCGCCGACGGCGAACACTGCGGCGATCACTAAAAGTCCCGCGAGAATTTCCAGCGGAATGATCTTTTGCCAGCGAAAACTGTGTTTTTTACTTTCCACTTCAGTCCTCCAGATACTGTTCAGGATCAGACAGGTATTTTCCGATTATCTGTTCTGTTGTGCCGTCGCTGCGCATTTCGGCAAACGCCTTGTTCAGCGCGGATTCTATACCGCGGCCGTCGTTCAGGTCAAACGCTGCGCCCAGACCTACTGCGAGCAGAGGTTCGTCAAGAATGCGGAATTTCAGCTCGCTGTCCTGCGTGAACTGCTCCACGGCGGTGATGTGCGCAGCGGCTGCGTCAACGTATCCCTTTGCAAGCATCGTGAAAATAAGGTCGCGCTTCTTCACGGAGATCACCTTGCGGAACTCCGGAAGCCCGCTGCCGTGCTCTCTCAGGATATCCTCCGGCTTTGTGGTGGACTGCACCGCGATGAGCTTTCCCTCCAGGTCGCTGAGGGAGTAGATATCGCTGTCCTGGTTTACGACGATGACCTGCTTGCTGCGCATATAGGGTCCCGCCCACTTGTACTGGTCCTCGCGGCCGTTCATGGTGAAGCTGCTCCATATGCAGTCTATCTTGCCGCTGTTAAGAAGCGTGTTCTTGTCCTCCCAGCTTATGACGACGAAGTTCGGCTTGTAGCCTATCCTGCTGAAGGCTTCCTCCGCCAGCTCAACGTCTATGCCGGTGAGCTGACCGTTGGCGTCCAGATAGCTGAACGGCTGGTAGTCGTCGCAGCCCACGGTTATTTCCGGAAGGTCGGGCTGCGGTGCGCTTTCGGCGGTATCTCCGCAGCCGCTGAACAGCAATGTCAGACAGGCAAGCGCCAGTAATACTATAATAATACATCTTTTCTTCATTGATTTTTCCTTGGCTGATACAGTACGGTAAATATATGGCATAAATGGCTTTCCATAGCCGAAGATCAGAGTTTTTCAAAATACATTCTATCACAAAACGCATAAAATGTAAAGCACATTACGACAAAAAATGTGATAAAGCACCCCGCGTACTGAGGGCAGTCAAACGGCGCCGGACGGCTTAAGTCCGCCTGCGCTCAAAGGGGAAATGGGTAAAGACAACATTATAATAGGTGGTCAATCCGAGATTTTTCGTTTTTGCGTTCCGCTTTACGGAGCCGTTCGTCTTGATCGACAAAGCAAAACAGCCGCCCCACTCCGGGACGGCTGAGAAAATATCGTCATAGTTTCCGCTGGTGAATCAGCGGAAACGACTGGCACCCCTTGTAGGAATCGAACCTACAACTGCCCCTTAGGAGGGGGCTGTTATATCCATTTAACTAAAGAGGCTCAAACACTTTAAATAGTATAGCACAAAAAGCCGCAGAATTCAAGTGGGATAAAGATTTTTAGTGATTTTGCATAAATTTTACGTCAGGTTTTGTATATCGCGCAGAATACAGCCGACAAGCCAACGCATAATATAAGAAAATCATGCGGAAAAAAACTGCCTCAGGGTGCGCTTAGGTAAATTGCTTAACAGACTAAAAGCGCATTACAGAGCGGATCTGCGGCCATGGTAGTTAAGTGGTTACAGAGCATTAACAATTATGAATAAAATATGACGAAAGATTTATACAAATTGCACATTGACGAAATGCCCCTTAAAATGTTATAGTTTATTACAAGGGTATCTGTGTCCCGATGCACAGCGTATGCCTTACGGTAACATTCCCGCCGGGCGGTATTCCGGTCAAGGGAAATTATTAAGGAGGATTTTTATCATGAAAATCGCAAAGATTCTTTCCGCAGCAGTTGCAGCTGTTGCAGCTTCCGCAGCAGTAGCAGCAACCGCTAGTGCAACTATGACTGTTGTTTCCAATCCTAACCCCGGTCTGACCACAGCAACTGGTATGTGGATGGTTCAGCTCTACAATGAGGGCAACGAGGCAGAGAACAAGCCTGCTACCGATTACGGTATCGACCTCACTTCCATCGCTTCCTTCTCCATCACAGTTACCCCCGCAGAGCCTGACTGGTGGGACGGCACATTCGGCGGTTCCTTCATCACTTCCTGCGGCCCTGCTTCCGCAACTCCCGCTGACCACAACTGGCCTTCCAACGAGTTCTGGGGCGTAAACGATCCTGAGCTTGAGATCGACACACAGACAGACGCTGGCAAGCCCTATACCTTTGAGAAGACCGGCGACCTCACATACACAGGCACCATCACTCTCGACGACAAAAACTGCCTTTATGATGTAACTTCCATCGAGGGCGGCTACGCTCAGATCGGTATACAGGAGTGGGGTTCTACCATGACTGATATGACCGTTCTCGACCTGACCTGCTATGACGCAGCTGGCAACGTGATCATTTCCTTTGACGGCGACGGAAACGTAGACAGCGATCTCGCAGCAGCTCCTGCTGACGACGCTGCTGCTGACGATACAACAGCCGCTACCGCTGACGCTGAGGCTCCCGCTGACACCACCACAACTGCTCCTTCCAAGGGCTCTCCTGACACTGGCGTTGAGGGTGTAGCTGCAGTTGCAGGCGTTGCAGTTGTTGCTGCTGGCGCAGTTGTTCTCTCCAAGAAGAGAAAGTAATCTGAGATCATCTCACATTATATAGGAGGACGATCAGAATGAAGATCACAAAGATTTTTTCCGCAGTTGCAGCTGCTGCAGTAGCTGCCGCTGCTATCTCCAGCGCAGCCAGCGCAAACTTCAAGCCCTACGCTTCCACCAGCCCCTACGTTACTGCTGAGGGCTCCGGAAACTATGGCATCATCGTAACATCTACCGGCGAGGCAGACGCTCCTGTTTCTACACTTGCTGAGGACTAC
Organism: uncultured Clostridia bacterium; assembly: GCA_937893735.1. Lineage (GTDB taxonomy): Bacteria > Bacillota > Clostridia > Oscillospirales > Ruminococcaceae > CAG-115. Next base: position 6,669 of record CALBGD010000162.1, read on the forward strand.
AACATCGCTCTCGATGATATCGGCGGCGCATACTTCGTAGTTACTATCCCTGAGACCGACAGCTACGGCCAGGACGGCAACAGAACATGGTGGGACGGCTCTATCGGCGGCGGTATCGTAACTTCTCTCCACTCTGATACAGATAAGAGCACATACAACTGGCCCTCTCAGGGCGAGTTCTGGGGCGTTGTTGACGAGGACCTCGGTCTTGAGACCCGCGACGACACCAAGAAGTACCAGTTTGAGAAGGTAGGCGACTACACCTACAAGCTCACAGCTATGTTCAACTTCGACGACGCTGTAAACAGCATTGAGGGCGACCACATCGTTCAGTACAGAATCTTCATGCAGGGCTGGGACAACGGCATGGCTGAGTACCAGGTAACCGAGTGCGGTCTGCTTGATGACGCTGGCAACACTCTTGTAGCGCTGACCGGCGACGGCTACCCGCTCACTGACGCTCCCGCTGCTGCTGATGACACCACTGCTGACGATACAGCAGCTGCTACCGCAGACGCTGAGGCTCCCGCTGATGATACAGCAACAACCGCTCCCTCCAAGGGCTCTCCTGACACCGGCGTTGAGGGCGTAGCTGCAGCTGCTGGCGTTGCTGTTGTAGCTGCCGGCGCAGTTGTACTGTCCAAGAAGAGAAAGTAATTTCTCATACATTGACAAAAGTCCGAAAAAATTCAGAAAATTCTTTAAAATTGCTGAAACTTTTCCGGCACGAGCCGTGACTACCGTAGTGCAAGCCGATAAAAACAAAAATTTTCAGATTTTTCTGAAACTTTTTGCGGTAACCGCTTGACTACGGTACCAGACGGCAGTTAAACCCGTTTATTACATCCGAGTGCCCGATAACTCAGAGATGTTTTAAAAAACAACTTTTAGGAGGACAATTATGTTAAGAAGAAGAATTCTTGCTTCTGCTATGGCTTCTGTTATGGCTCTTGGCTCTGTTGCCGTTGTAGCTAACGCAGAAGAGACAGCAGCAGCTACCAAGCAGGTAAAGACTAAGGCTGACCTCGAAGCATATGTAAAGAGCTTCGATAAGTTCCGTCTTGATGGCATTAACGACTACGGCTCTGTATCCGGCGACAGATTCATCGCTATGTGCGACTTCGCTGAGAACGTACTCGCTGACGCTGGTTCCACTGTTGATGATTACACCGTAGCATACATGATGCTCCAGGCAACATACAACAAGCTCAAGATCTACTCTGCTGATGAGCTCAAGACCCTCATCAACGAGAACAAGAAGATCTATGATACCAACAATATCATGAACGAAGAGTACGGCGACGCTATCTACAAGGACGACAAGAACCAGTGGGGCGACTTCGTAAACGCTTATGAGAACGCTGAGTCCGTTCTTGGCTCTTCTGACTCCAGAATCATCAGCGACGCTTATGAGACCCTCGTTGATGCTAAGGGCAAGCTCAAGGCTCTTGACACTGTAACAAAGGCTCAGTTCAGAACCGCTATGAAGAACCTCGAGACAGCTCTCCAGCTCGAGTACAAGTACGACGCTTGGAGAAGAGGTACTATCGTTGATAACACATACTCTGTACAGTGGGCATTCGACAGCTCCACATACGCTTGGGGTTCTCTCCTTTACGCTGTAAATGCAGAGCTCTCTGGCATCACAGCTCAGTATGATGACTTCACCACAAGAAAGACTGTAAACAAGACCTCTAACACTGATATCGTAGGCGCTTGCCAGGCAGCTAACAACTATGCAACTGTTCTGAACAGCTTCGTAGCTGATGATTCTTCCAGAGGTTCCAAGACCTCCGTTAAGAGCCTGCTTGATTCCTACCATGGTCTGCTTGTAAACGACTATGCTACAACAGCAGCTGACGCTCTGTATGATGAGGTTGCTGCTAAGGGCGCTCCCAAGACCACTGGCGGCTGGAATGTTACCACCACATGGATGGGCGTTGCTACTGCAGCTTCCGGTCTGCACCCTGAGTGGAAGGGCGTTGAGAAGAAGATCGCTGCTTCCCTCACAATCAAGCCCACAACAACTGTATACCTGATCACAAATGACGGCTATGCAGACATCTACACCAATGGCGCATTTGACGCTGCTAAGGTTGCTTCTGCTGTTACAACTTCCAAGCCCACAAGCGGCAAGTATGTTGTAATCAACAAGAACGCTTCTGTTGATCTTTCCAAGTACATCAAGGTTGACGCTGCTGACATCACTGCTGCAACTGCTGACAACCACGAGATGAACGACGTTTACGATGGCGATACCTATGCTATCAAGAGCGACCACTGGAAGAGCTCCATGGGTTCTGTTGTAGGTAGCTGGATCCTGAACGCTGTTAGCGACGGTAAGTTCACCAACACCGACGGCGAGTCTGTTACCTCTTACGTAACACTCGACGAGGCTATGTCCCTTGCTGAGTTCTATCTGAATGCAACCAAGGATGACTGGGCTAACTCCGAGATCTATGATATCGACGACACAGGCGCTATCGCTAAGGATTCCGCTAAGGGCTCCTCTGCTGAGTGGACACTGGTTTACAGATACCTCAAGTACGCTCTCGAGGATAAGTACAAGGGATCCACTGGTTCTCACACCAAGGCTGAAGTTGCTAAGCTCATCGAAGACTGCTATGACCTCGTTGAGAAGACCGGCGACGCAGCTATGTTCTCTTACAACAACGCAGCTCTGACTGAGGTTCGTCAGGACGCTCTCGAGTGGCTGAAGGCTGCTAACAAGGATAAGAAGTACAAGGATAACGATTCCCTGTATGCATTCGGCGGCGCTGATGTAAACTCCACTAAGGTTTATGATGACCTGAACGGCGCTTACAACGAGCTGAAGAACGACTATGATGCATTCTCCGTAAGCTTCGGCGATATCTACTATCGTCTGGCTGAGATCGCTGACCTGATCGACAGCGGCGAGATCAAGGCTACTGACGCTATCACAGCTGGTCTCGAGGATGTAGCTTACAAGCTCGTAACTGCTGAGTCCCTCGATGATGAGGTTGGCGTAGTTCTTGAGAACGACGTATTCACAACTGACTACGTTCTTAACAAGGTTAACCGCGTATTCACAAAGGGCGGCGAGTACTACAAGTCCCTCGACATCGACGCTTCTAACAAGATGCTGACTGTTCCGGATTCTACTTCCACCGATAACGCAGCTGCTTACTCTCACAATGAGCTCTTCAAGGCTTACACTGCACTTGATGCAGAGGTTAAGAAGCAGACCAATCCTGAGGCTAAGCTCGGCGATGTAAACGGCGACGGCGTAGTTAACGCACTTGACGCTTCTGCAATCCTGAAGGCAGTTGTTGCTGGCACTGAGATCGACGCTAAGGTTGGCGACTACAATGCTGATGGCACTGTAAACGCTCTCGATGCTTCTGCAATCCTGAAGTTCGTTGTATCCCAGGGCTAATTGCTGAAAAGCAATCACGCTAATACTTAATATGCTCTGATCCCGGGGCGAGAGCCCCGAGACAGAGCTTATTAAAAAAGCTATAAAAAATATGGAGGAAAACTATATGAAGAAGATTTTATCTCTCGGCGCTGCTGCTGCAGTTCTGTCCCTGACAGCTGTTGCTGCTTCCGCTGCTATCGCACCCACATTCACTCCTGCTACACCTGTAGCTGGTGACACTGTAACTGTTGAGATCGTTGCTAACGGCATGACTCAGGACGCTACAACCTTTACTGTAAAGGCTTCTGACAACCTCACACTGGTTGACAACGCTCCTGTTGCTGGTGGTCTGTTCTCTGCTGAGACCAACAAGTTCGCTTGGGCTGGCACATCTGTACCCGCTGACGGCACTGTTCTTCTCACCCTGACCTACACTGTTGACGCTGCTGCTGACGATGAGGTTTCCGTATCTCTCGTTCCCGATGCTGGCTTCACAGACATTGCTGCTGACGCTGTTGCAGCTGTTGTAGTTGATGGCGCTGACACATCTGATAGTGACATCACTATCGATTCCTCTGATGAGACTGTAACAACTGATGAGTCCACTGACGACAACGGTATAGTTTCCACTGAGGACAACACTGCTGACGCTACTAAGGACGCTGACGACAACAAGGGCGACAACGGCAAGGGCAACCCTGAGACCGGTATCGCACTCGCAGTAGTTCCTGCTGTTCTGGCTGGCGCTGCTATCGTAGTTGCTAAGAAGAGAAAGTAATTCAGCCACGCTGAACGACATCGCTTCTAAACGATAAGAAAGACCCGCTCCGCAAGGGGCGGGTTTTTTGTAT
>CALBGD010000163.1 GCA_937893735.1 uncultured Clostridia bacterium
CCTTGAGGCGAACGCCCCGCCGGTAATGCTTCTGGAATCCCACGCCGTGGGAAGGAAGCAGTCCGCTGTCACGAGGTCAACTTTTACGCCGTCGTTCCAGTAGACCTTTATCACTCCGCCGCCCAGCGCGAACACCTTTTCAAGGAACCCCGGGAACCTCTCGGCGAAGCGGCTCTGCCGGAGCACTCCGTTTACGAAGCTCTCGGTATCCTTGTCCGAGTAGCACATCGCGGTGCCCTCGGTAAAGCACAGCCTTGCCAGCTCCCCGCAGAGCGCCTTAGCCGCTCCGAGTGAAGCCATGCGCCTTGTGCCGCCCTGGATTCCTCCCCTGCGGGTGTAGCGCCAGTTTCCGCCGCCGTTGTAGATGTCCTCCCAGTGCTGGATATCAGCGTATCCTCCGGTAAGGACCATGGGGCTTTTGTTTCCCTGCCTGAGCAGCCAGTCCTTTAAGCCCAAATCCATTCCTCCTTGCTGCGGCAGCCTGACTGCCGCTTATTTCCTCGGGAGTCTTTTGTTTCCCTCCCGCAATCATAGAATACAGCAGGCGTGACTGCAAAAAACTGCAAAGGAAAAAAGTCACATTTTATTTTAAATCTGATTTCCCCATCGCTTTTCCAATTGACTTTTGCGCCGAAAAGGTGTATAGTATATTATGTATATATAAAGCCTCTTTGAGTAAAAAGGAGAATAACATTGAATATAATTATAGTAGGCTGCGGCAAGGTCGGGCAGGCGCTTGCCGAGCAGCTCAATGACGAGGGAAACAACATAACCGTCATAGATACCGTCCCGGAAAAGGTCAACGACGTATCCAGCCGCTACGACGTAATGGGAGTAGTCGGCAACGGAGCCACCCACCTTATCCAGCAGGAGGCCGGGATCGACCACGCCGACCTGCTGATAGCCGTTACCGGCTCCGACGAGCTGAATCTGCTCTGCTGCGTGATAGCGAAGAAAGCCGGAAACTGCCATACCATCGCCCGTGTCAGAAGCCCGCAGTACTCCACCGAAGCGGCATTCCTGAAAGACGAGCTGGGGCTCGCCATGGTAATAAACCCCGAGCAGGAAGCCGCCCGCGAAATTGCGCGTATCCTGCGCTTCCCGTCCGCGATGAAGATAGACACATTCGGCAGGGGCAGGGTTGAACTCCTGAAATTCCGCGTGCCGGAAAACAGCCCGCTCGTCGGCTGCGCGGTCAAGGATATAGTTGCAAAGCTCCACTGCGACGTACTGGTATGCACGGTAGAGCGCGGCGAGGACGCCTACATACCCAAGGGCGACTTTGTCTTTGGGGAAAAGGACGTCATCTCCATCGTCGCGGCGCCGCGCAAGGCGGCGGAATTCTTCCGGAAAATACGCTACAAGATGAACTCCGTCAAGGACGTAATGATAATAGGAGGCGGCGAGATAGGCCACTACCTCTGCGAGCAGCTCGTCCGCTCCGGAATGTCCGTCAAGATAATCGAAAAGGACCCCAAGCGCTGCGAGGAGCTCTGCGCCATGCTGGACGGCGTGACTATCATAAACGGCGACGCCAGCGACCAGAATATCCTGCTTGAATCCGGACTGGAGCACACCGAGGCATTCGTCGCCCTGACAAACCTCGACGAGGAAAATATCCTGCTCTCTCTCTTCGCAAAGAGCGCCAGCCACTGCAAGCTTGTCACCAAGATAAACCGTATCGAATTCGACAACGTGATAAATCAGCTCGACCTTGATTCCACCATCTACCCGAAAAACGTCACCTCGGACAACATCGTGCGCTACGTCCGCGCCATGAGGAGCTCCATCGGCAGCAACATGGAGACCCTCTACAACATCATCAAGGGAAAGGCGGAGGCCGCGGAATTCATCATCAAGGAGCAGTCTGCTGTGCTTGACACCCCGCTCATGGAGCTGAAGCTCAAGCCTAACGTGCTCATCGCCGCGATACTCCGCGATAAAAAGGTAATGATTCCCAGAGGTCATGACACCCTCCAGATAAACGACGCGGTAATAATCGTGTCCAGCCGACTGGCTCTTCACGACATCACCGACATAATCAACTGACGGAGCGCGCTATGAATTACAGAATGATAACATATGTCCTCGGCTGGATAATGATATTTGAAGGGCTGTTCATGGCGGTGCCTGCAATAACCGCCGCAGTCTACGGAGAACCCGTCCTGTGGAGCTACATGATGGTGCAGAGCGGCTGTATGCTCATCGGCGGGCTTATCGTCATGAAGAAGCCGAAAAACAGCCACCTCTACGCCCGCGAGGGCGCAGTTATAGTCGCGCTGAGCTGGATAGTGCTCAGTGCTTTCGGAGCGCTTCCCTTCGTTCTCTCCAAGGAAATACCGAGCTACATAGACGCCCTGTTTGAGACCGCCTCCGGCTTCACCACCACCGGAGCCACGATACTTTCAGACGTGGAGGTCATCTCCCACGCCTCCCTTATGTGGCGGAGCTTCACCCACTGGGTGGGCGGCATGGGAGTGCTGGTTTTCGTTATGGCGTTCCTGCCGCTGTCCGGTGCGCAGAATATGCACATCATGAAGGCGGAGAGCCCGGGGCCGTCAGTCAGCAAGCTGGTTCCCCGCGTAAGGACCACCGCGCTCCTGCTGTACTCGATATACCTCGTGCTGACGGTAATTGAATTCGTAATGCTCCTGTTCGGCGGCATGACCGTGTTTGAGGCGCTCAACACTACCTTCGCGACCGCAGGCACCGGCGGCTTCGGGATCTACAACTCCAGCATGGGCGGATTCTCGCACTACTGCCAGATAGTCGTGACCGTATTCATGATACTGTTCGCAACTAACTTCAACAGCTTCTTCTTCATCATCACTGGAAAGCTGAAAGAGGCGTTCAGCGTTGAAGTCCGGACGTTCCTCATAATTATCGCGTCATTTACCGCGCTGATAACCCTGAACACGCTGAACCTGTTCGGGAACCTCGGCGACGCCCTGCGGAATTCCGCGTTCACGGTGGCTTCAATAATCTCCTCCACCGGATTCTCAACCACGGATTTCAACCTCTGGCCGGAGCTCTCCCGGACGCTGATCCTGATCCTGATGTTCATAGGGGCGTGCGCCGGAAGCACCGGCGGCGGAATGAAGGTCTCCAGAATAATCATACTGTTCAAGGGCATGGCAAAGGAGCTCCAGACGATGGTACAGCCCCGCCAGATAAAGAAGATAAAGATGGATTCCCACATCATCGACCACGAAACGGTGCGCTCCGTAAACGTCTATATGGTCGCGTATATGATGATATTCATTATCTCCGCGATAGTCGTTTCATTTGACAACCACGACCTTATCACCACGTTCACATCTGTCGCGACAACAATGAACAACACGGGCCCCGGTCTGGGTTTGGTCGGACC
>CALBGD010000164.1 GCA_937893735.1 uncultured Clostridia bacterium
ATTTTAGTATATTATTTTGAGCGTGGGGTGTCAAGTTTTATTATACAACATCATTCTTCAGCCGGAAGTCCGTGCTGTCAAGGCGTTTCATTTCACGTTCTGCGTCGTCGATTTTCTGCTGAAGCTGACTGCGCTTCTCGTCCTTGCGACGCTCGGCCGCTAAGCCGATTATGCCTGATATCACCAGGATACCTGCTTCGGCTATCGCTGCGAGCGTCTGTGCGCTTATTCCTTCATCGTATCACCTCCTCACAACGGTATAATATACCTCTGTGGGAAGTGGCTTTTCGGGGTGAACATGGGATTAAATAAACCGAAAAGGAGCGTGTTATAATGCTCAATAAAACAAAAGATATACTTACACTAAAGGAGCTGCAGGAACTTCTGCATATAGGAAAAAACACCGCTCTGCGGTTGGTGCAGAGCGGTGAGATTGATGCGTTCAGGGTGGGGAATCAGTGGAGGATTACAAAAGAAAGCATACAGAAATACATCAGGTTGTATTGACAGGTAATTGCTGCAAGGATGCCCCTTTTTTTAATCAACGATAGATTTTTAATACAAGTGAAGGCTCGTCAAAACCGCTAATGGATTTGTTACAGATATAACCTGCAGTGAAGCTCAACGAACAGCATAGCCTGCTTCGCATGGCGGCTCCGCTGCGTGATAGGGTCAACAAAACTGGCAAACGCATTCTCGAAAACAAGCATTCCGCTGTCGTAAAGCGGCGCGATGGCATTGCAGAGTTCCATCGGCATGTTGCCGACATTGCTTCCCCTCCCGTTCACCATCGTAAAGTTATTCGAGTTGTAGGGATTTTCCCTGTCGCGCAGTACGGTTATCGTATCTCCGGACTTCATTTTCTCGATGATCTCAGTTCTGCCGTCGTACCGCGTGCCCTTTGCCTCGAACCGCAGCATTATCCCGCCGGTCTGCGGGTCATACGTTCCGTCGCTTTTATCAAGGTATTCCATCATACCGGGCTCGAAATACTCCGGTGTGACGGTCTGCGATAATTCAAGCCTGTGATGCAGCTTTTCAAGTTCGTTTATCAGCAGGTTCAACCTTTCATCTTCCATAATCAGACGCCCCCGTTTTCGTCTATCTCACGATAGTATTCTTCCTGATCCGAATAGAATTTCTGGAGTTCGCTGTCGTAGAACACGCCGGAATCCCTTGTTTTCAATATGATATCATATTTATCCACGTTGGTGCAGCCGTACTGCTCGCGCAGAAGCGTGTCAAGTTCGTAAATATCTATCTTATGGCAGCGCCTGATGATGTCGGAAACGAAATCCTTCAGCATAAGATCGGTCTGCCCCTTGTACAATATCATCGTGCCGAGCATTTTCTGCCAGGAAAATCTCTCGTCAGAAAGCAGGATATTCGCAAAGAAATAATCGTCCAGACCTATCTCGTCAAACAGCTCCGATTCAAAACCGGCACGCCTTATCGACTGAATGCTGAAATACGAACCCTCCTCCACAAAATCATACACCCGGCCGCAGAAATCCCTGAGCATATGCTTGCTTATTCCCGCTTGTTTCAGCTTGCGGAAGTTTATGTAATGATCCGGCTGATATTCGATTATATCCAGGCTTCTTCTTAATTCAAGGCACACCTGATAGAATAATCCCAGGCTGGCATACCGCGCTCTCATCGGCGCATAATCGAATACGTCCCCGCGCCCGAAAAGATCGGCAAAATACGCTTCCGCTGAATTGAAGTGCTGAACGACATATTTTGAATTTACCAGGAAGCCCATCTGCTTCAGGTTGAACGAATTTACCTCCTCAATGTCGGCGTGAGGGAATAGCTTTCCATACACGCCCTTAACTTCATCGAGGAAATAAAAATCGTCGGTGAGCGCCGTGCTCAGCGCATTCATATTTTCCGCGCTCATCTTCTTGTGGTCTATCCTGAAAACGCCGGAACTGCAGTATTTCATGACAGGGGCAAGATAATTGGGTATCATCTTCATATCATAGCCGTATTCCTTATGTATAACTGAGCACAGGTCGTTCAGGCTTATGGGTGCGTTCTCCGCCATTATCTCGTACATTGCCCTGTCGCGGTCGGGCGTGCCGAA
>CALBGD010000165.1 GCA_937893735.1 uncultured Clostridia bacterium
GATATTATTATGTGCTTTACAGACCGGGTTTGCCCGGTCTGTTTTGCTTTTTGTGATTTTTTGCATTTACTTTTGCATTTGACCTGATTTTTTGCACTTTAAAGGTCAAAAGTCTTGACTTTTGCGCTTCAATATGATAAAATAAACGCAGAGCGAAAATTATATGCGCGCATACCGTGCATCAATGGAGGAACAATATGAAGAAAGATGAAAATATGGACTATCTCTTTAAGGCAGTCCTTTCGCTGAAAACTGTTGAGGAATGCTATGCATTTTTCGAGGATCTCTGCACTCCGCAGGAGCTGAAGGCAATTTCCCAGAGGCTCCATGTGGCTAGGCTTCTTACTGACAATTGCGTATACAACGACATAGTAAAAAAGACCGGCGCCAGCACCGCTACCATCTCCAGAGTCAACAAGACCCTGAACTATCAGGCGGCAGGAGGCTACCAGATAGTCTTTGACCGCATGAAGGAAGAGGACAAGTAATGGCGGGCTACGGGCTGTTTGCGCAGGTCTACGACAGGCTGACGGAAAACGTTCCGTATGACGAGATAGCTGAGTACTACCGCGCCAAGATAGAAAAGTTCGGCACCGGCGGGAATTTCCTCGCGGATATCGGCTGCGGCACCGGGAATCTCACCGCAAGGCTGGCGGCGCTCGGGTTCGATGTTATCGGCGCGGACGCGTCCCCGGATATGCTCTCCGCCGCCATGAACAAGCCGCATGACGGCGTTCAGTACATCTGCCAGAGCATGACGGAGCTCGAGCTCTACGGCGAGGCGGATATCATAGTCTCCACCCTAGACAGCGTAAATCACCTGGGATCTCCCGCAGAAATACAGGAGTGCTTCAGGGCGGCGGCGCTCAACCTCAGAAAGGGCGGACTGTTCCTGTTCGACGTGAATACTATATATAAGCACGAAAAAATTCTTGCGGACAATGTGTTCGTTTATGACCTTGACGATGTTTACTGCGTGTGGCAGAATGAATTCTGCCCGGAGGACAACGGCGTGGATATTTCACTGAACATCTTTGCAGAGGCGGAGGACGGGCTGTACGAGCGCATGGAGGAGAGTTTCCGGGAAATCGCCGTGACTCAGCAGGAATTTGCTTCAATGCTTGAAAAGGCTGGCTTTGAGCTGCTGGAGGTGCGGGAATACCTCACCGACAAGGAACCCGCAGAGGACAGCGACAAGCTGATGTTCTGCGCACGCAAAAAATAATTCACACAATTCTGTATAAAGAATATAATGGAGATGTAACATGGGAAGAATAGTAAGGGCGCTCTCAGAGGACGGGAGCGTGTTATGTTCGGCGATAGATTCTACTGATATTGTAAGGGAGATAGAACGGCTGCACCAGTCTACGCCCGTGGTCACGGCTGCTCTAGGAAGAATGTGCACGGCGGGCGCCATCATGGGCGCTCTTCTGAAGAACGAGGGGGATACCCTTACACTGCGCGTAAACGGCGGCGGTCCCTGCGGTACTCTTACTGTGGTTGCGGACTACCGCGGCAACGTGAAGTGCTGTGCGGGCAATGCTCAGGCGCAGGTTCCGCTGCGCGCAGACGGAGGGCTTGACGTCCCGGCGTGCGTCGGCACGGACGGCTCCCTTACCGTTGTAAAGGATATGGGGCTGAAAGAGCCCTATGTGGGGCAGATCCCGCTTGTTTCCGGCAATATCGCGGAGGATATCACGGCGTATTACTCTATAAGCGAGCAGATACCTACGGTGTGCGCGCTCGGTATAGTGTTCAACGACGACGCTACCATCAAGGCGGCGGGAGGATATATGCTCCAGCTCGTTCCGCCGGTTCAGGACAGCGCCGTTAAGGTGATTGAGGATAATCTAAATAAGATGGAATCCATAACCGGGCTGCTTGATAAGGGACTTAAGCCTGATGAACTCGCGGTGAGCGCGCTTGAGGGTCTCGGCGGGGAGATACTCGACCAGTGGGACGCAGTGTATTATTGTGACTGTTCGAGAGAAAGAACGGAGAGAATTCTGCTCAGTCTGGGCAAGAAAGAGCTCCAGAAACTCGCTGATGAGGGCAAAACTACTGAGGTTTGTTGTCACTTTTGCAATAAGAAGTACGAGTTTTCAACAGATGAAATAGTCAAGTTGCTCAAAGAACAAAAAAATTAAAATTTTTTTCAAAAAACGCTTGACAAATCGTCTTTGAGAGTGTATAATATAGAAGTCGCTTGACGAGAGATACGAAAACGAAACGAAAGATACGAACTTCGAAAGCGATTTCTAAATTGTGGAAGTTTAGCTCAGCTGGGAGAGCATCTGCCTTACAAGCAGAGGGTCATAGGTTCGAGCCCTATAACTTCCACCATATGGCCTGGTAGTTCAGTTGGTTAGAACGCCGCCCTGTCACGGCGGAGGTCGTGG
>CALBGD010000166.1 GCA_937893735.1 uncultured Clostridia bacterium
CCGCGCCGGCGTACTCCGGAACCTGCTGCTGATTTATCCGCCCTGCGGCGAGCACCTTCCCGCCGTCCTCCAGCACGAACAGGTCGCCGAGGGAAACCGCGGCTGCCGCCGTTTTCCGCACGGGATAAATTCCGCGCTGCCAGCCTATCGTCATCTCGCCTGCTTCTTCTTTGTCATGGATATGGTCGTATATCTCCGTTACGGCGTCTATATCCGCTTCTATTGCCTTTCTTATGTTCATTTTATGCTTCCTGTATCAGTGATATTTCTTGTAGCCCGGGTGTCTTATCGGGAAGGACTTTCCTATCTCGCAGCACTCCTGTATCTTGTCCATGGGCAGGTCGTTGGCTCCGCCGAGCTGACGCGCCACAAGGCTCACCTTTGCAAAGTGCTCCAGAGTCTCCATGCGGTAGTAAGCCTGTATTATATCCACGCCGACGGTAAGCGCGCCGTGGTTCTCCATGAGAATGGTGTCGTGGTTCGCAAGGAACGGAACGATGCTGTCCGCAACTCCCTGGGAACCGGGGGTGTCGTACGGCGCAATCGGAACGCTGCCAAGGAAGATTATAGCCTCCGGCATGGTGTAGTCGTCCAGCGGGATATGCGCTATCGCGAAGCCGGTCGCTGTCGGCGGGTGCGCATGGACTACGGCGTTGACCTCCGGGCGCGCCTCATAGCAGCGCAGGTGTACCTTGAACTCGCTCGTGGGCTTGTATCCGGGGAGCTGCGCAGGCTCTACCACCTCGTTGCTGGCGTTCATCTTGATGAGCATTTCCGGCTTTAGCAGAGCCTTGCTGGTGCCAGTGGGAGTGGTTATGAAATTGCCGTCCGGGAGCCTTGCGGAGATGTTGCCGTCATTCGCCGCAACGAATCCGAGCTGCCACAGCTTGTGTCCTACGTCGCATATCGCTTCCTTGATTTCCTGTTCCGTCATGATAGATTTCCTTCCTGTACTTGTTGTGAGGCTGAAATAGCCATATTTTAATTGTAACATTTCTGGAGTGAAAAGTAAAGCGTTTATTTCGGGTTTTTACTTGTGCAAAATCAACAAAAATATACTGCTCGATTTTTCTTTCACAGGGCGTTTCACCGACTTGTAATATTCGAGTTTTTGTAGTATAATGATTACATAGGCTGTTAATGGAGCAGTATTATTGGCAAATAATTACTGGCATTAACATGATAAAAAGTACAACGGAGGTGCGCTAGGTGAGCGGAAACAGTCTTAAATGGATACCCCTCGGGGGAATGGAGCTGTCGGCGGCAAATCTTGCCCCTGCTGAAAAGCTCCGCAAATTCGGATTTTCGCTGGTGTGCTGCGAGTTCGGCTCTCAGAAGCTGACAAAGGCTGAGCTGTGCATATATGACGTCCTTGCCGAAAAGGAAAACCCCAATATACTGCTGATAACCTCGGCACGGGTGCTGTACGGCTGGTACAGGATACTTATGACAGGAATAGGCGCGGATTTCAAGGTTATTTCCGGCGCTGCAAACGAGATAGTTTTCTTTTCCCAGGACGGCTCAAACCTATGCCTTATGCCGGCTGACGCGCTGAAAAGCGCCAATGGCCTTAAGGAAAAGGTGCCTGCGGACTTCAAATGGGATCTCATCGTCATCGACGACGAGCAGGACGCCTCCGTACCGGACTACAAGGCATTGAAGGAGCTTATCCCGTGGAAATCTGAGCGTCTGCTGATGTTCGCCTGCTTCCCCGCAAAAAAAGACGAGGACAAGGCGGCGTTCTCCGAGCTGGTAAAGTCCGTACTCGCTGACGAGGAGCTTTCCGCTGCGGCTGACAGCATTGCTCTTGATCCCTCTGCACTCCCGCTGAGCTATGACACCCCTGTGATGATGGCAGGCAGCAAGAGCATTTACAGCGGCGAAGTGAGCCGTAACATCTCCTTCGTGAACTACGAATACGACAAGGAATTCATCTCCGGTCTGCGCCGCAGAATGGACATAAGAAGCGGTCTGCCAAACTACAAGTACGGCGGCAACATCTTCGAGGAATTCGACATAGAGGAGTTTAAGGGCACCTACACGAAGCCCTCCTACACAGCCTCCGATGTTTCGGAGCTCCGCGCGGCCGACAGAAAGCTGGACGAGTTCCTGAAGCTCGCAGACGAGATAATCTCCGATGAAAAGAGCCGCGCGATAGTTTACTGCTGCGACCGCAGCACTGCGGAATTCCTACGCAAGACGCTTACGGCGGTGTGCACCTCCGGTCCGGTCAAGATGGCGCGCGGAGAGCTGTTCAGCAACGAGAACATACTCAGAAAGCTCCGCGTTGACGACAAGACTACATACCCGAAATTCATCATCGCTGGCGACGACATCGGCGCGGTCGGTGACGGTCTTGACCGCGTAACTCACATTATAAACTACGAGCTGCCCGCTTCCCCGGTTCTCTTCGAGAGAAGAATGACCCGCCACGGCGCAGCAAATGAGAACTCCCGCAGATTCATCATATTCCGCGACAGCAACGGACTTTTCGACAGCAGAATGCTGGATAAGGTGCTGTTCGGAGCCCTCCAGAAAGCGTTCAGATTTACCGTTCCGCAGAGAAATATCCTGCTCGACATCGGCATAAAGGCAGAATGCGTTTCAAACCTCATCGCAGACCTAAAGTACGTTCACAGCTACTCCAGCGAAGTAGACAGCTGCTACGACCTTGTAAAGAGATTCAAGGGTGAATACGAGCTTCTCGGCGCTGGAAAGGTCTCCAATGCAAAGCAGCTTTCGGAATGCTCCGGCGAACTTCTCAGCAGGATATGCAAATTCTACGGCGTTGCCAAAGATTCCTCCAAGGAGGATATCGAAGCGGCGCTCGCTCCTGCAAAGGGGCTCTGCACCTCCGTTGACGGAGTGCTCACTCCCATCAGCGCAGACATTGTTTCCAGAACCGCTGAAAGCCTTGACGCAGACCCGGCTTCCCAGCCCTACGGCGCGGAAGTGCTCGCCGGAATAAAGGAAGCTCACCGGCATATCGACGAGCTCCACAGCGGCAGAAACTATCACCTCATGATAAAGAACGATATACAGTCGATGAACGACTGTATACAGTACCCGGTGCTCTTCGGTATCTGGAGATACAGAGTGCGGGAAGAGGACAGCGTCCGCTCATTCAGGGACTTTATAAAGATCTACAACGACGGTTTATAATCGGCGTATCCTGCGAATGTCCTGCCGCACGGGGCATGGCGCAGCTTTATTAGATGTGCGGAGAAACGGGGCGTATTTATGAGCGAAAAAAACGAGCAGGTCGAACAGCTCCTTGGCGACTTTTTCGAGCGAAACACTGCCGGCGATAAAGAGGGCATGAAAGAGGTTCTTCTGAAGATCCAGAATATGCTCTACTCCGGAGAGGTTGACAGCACGCCGTTCAAGGACTACTTCAACAGTATGTACACCGGAAGAAGCGCGATAAATGTCGCAGGCATGGTGAACGACTACCCCAGGGAGTCCATCATTCGCGAGCTTCTCCAGAATGTGTTCGGCTGCGACTACGATGAAAACGACATAAAGGTCATGATAGAGTTCCTTGACGAGGGTCAGGTGAAGCTCACATATAATGAAACAGGCTTCCGTCTTGAACAGGTATTCTATTACCTCTCAGTAGGCAGAAGCGAATCCGGAAGGGACCGCGAGGGTCGTTTCGGCCTTGGCGCGAAGAGCGTATTTGCGAACGTTGACTGGTTCAAGATGCGTTCGAACAACTATTCACTGCGTGTAGTCAACGACGGCGGCACGCTGAAGGTGCGCGAGCTGGAGCTCACAGCCCAGAAGTTCAAGCACACCGAGATAGTTTTCGCACTCGACGAGGAGGATCAGAAGAAGCTTCACGACAACCTCGTCACCATGACCTCAAAAAAGGGCGACTACATCAACATGATCGACCTGTGCTTCGCTTTCATAAAGAAAAAGCACCTCAAGGCGACCGATGAAAACGAGGCTCCTGACCGCACCTTCAACATCGCGGTCATCTCCTTCGGCAAGCCCGAAGTCGTATACAAGATACAGCAGTACCGCCGCAATGAGAACGATCTCCCGAAGATACGTTTCAGCGAAAACGGAAAGTCCGTTGCCGACTTTATCCACATGGAGGAAAACGGCTTCGTTTACCTCATTCCGTTCGCTATCTCCGGCGCAAAGCGCGAAGCGGCAAAGGTGCTGATGAGCAAGTACAACTACTTCTCCACCTTTGAGCTGACAGGTCTTGTTAAGGCAAGCAAGCAGGCGTTCCTCCAGGAGCAGCTTTCAGCGTTCTTCGTCAGCGTTCCTAACAGGTATGTCACCAACAACCGTGCGGGTATCCGCCACGACTGCATTGAGGAGGTCTCCACCGAAATTGAGGAGGATATCCTCGACATCGTTGACGAATATAAGCGTCTGTTCGTGCTCCAGCTCACAAAGCGGCCGGATAATCCTGAGCGCTATATGCTCCGCCCGGCGCAGTATGTTTTCGAGTTCTTCTACAACTACATAAACACAAGCTCCCTTGTAAAGGAGCTCCGCGAGAAATTCGCGGCAAATATCTCAGTCAAGTTCCCAGACCGCGACGAGCCGGTATCTTTCAGCGAACTCCGCGAGCGCGGATACTTCAACGAGCGCTCCGATGTGGACATTGAGGATCATGACAGCGGCGCGGCTTCCGAAGCGCTTCTCGCCGACCTTGAGCAGATGAAGGGCTGGTACGGCGAATCCGAAAACGACCACGTTTTCGCGGCAAAGTACGACTGGTACAGGCAGGAGACCAACGAGCGCGGCGTTGAATACGCGTACTCGTTCCAGCAGGACGGTCACAACTATATCATGACCTCCGACAAGAACCCGAAAATCAAGGATTACAGCCTGTCCGACGGCTTCATGAGCATTATCAGCCTGAAGCTCAACAGCTGTATCGTAAACGGCGCAGTCGCAGATGAGAACGCCCTTGAAGAGGCATTCCGGATAATCGACGATATGTTCGGCTCCAGCTACCGCATAGATATGAAGTACTTCCAGTTCATCATAACTTCCGGCGGCACCGAGATACAGTTTGAGATATCCAAGATCCAGATAGGCAACCTGAAAAAGGCGATGGACGTTATCCAGAAGCACGAAATGCGCTTCGAAAGCCATCAGATATACAATCAGGTCATTTCCCTCATGGTGAACTCGTTCACGAATGGTAAGGACACCATGCAGTTCCTGCGCGAGATAAAGAGCCAGGGCGGCGATGTCACCCTCGCGCTGGATATAAACAAGCGCTACCGCTTCTCCGCTTACGGAAAGCAGTTCATGATTCCGCCGAACATCACCAACACCGACCTGCTTGAAATAGTCGGCGACGTTTACCTGCTTATCGAGAGCGGAATGTTCAACGGACGTGTGTTTGACTTCCCCTACTCCCCTAACCGCTTCGAATACGACCCCGAGGATATAATCAGCGCACTTCCTGAGCTCGGAAGCGCTGAGACCGCTGCAGACGAACTCGCAAAGATATACACCTGCGACCTGGGTCTTGACAAGATCGCGCTCCTCGGCGAGAACGACAAAATACTCAAGATAATCAGCGGTACCGACGCTATCACTCCGGACGTGAAAACCAAGACGGTGAAGTATGTGGTGCTCCGCGACGGGCTGACAAAGCCGCAGTTCGCAAAATTCATCGAGTTCATTCTGACCGGAAAGAACAGCGGAATTCTTGCGGCGGTTTACTCCAGCACCGAGGAACCGAATCAGGTCCTCGTTGACCAGATTCCATACTACTACAAGCCGGTTCCGACTATCCAGCGCAAGGAGTTCGATTTCCTGCGCGGCGAGATAAAGCGCATTTCCGGCATAAAGAACCCGCGTCTGTACAAGAACTATTTCGCGCGCGACATCAACGCAAAGCTCTACGGCTACGGCGGAGTCTGCCCGTGCTGCGGCTACGAGTCCAAGCTCATAAACAGCTTTATCCTGAAGAGCTTCTCGGTAGGTCTGCTCAATGCTGAGGGCAAGGAGCAGAAATTCAAGTTCTCGCTGTACCTCTGCGCTAACGACAACTACGCGGCTGGCGGCTGGATAATCGACGACGTGAGCATCGGTGGAATGTCCCCGTTCCTCTGGCTGGAAGAGCTTTCACAGATAGACTATATCCCGCCGGAGTTCCTGTACTGCCGTATCAAGTACCGTCCGCAGGTAACATACGCTATCTGCGAGGCTGCGGCTGACGGTGAGGAAACAGCAGGCGGCGACGTTTACGACGGCGCTCAGGAGGTTCTCGATTTCGTGCTTACTCCAATGATGGCGGCTAAGTGGTTTGAGGACAACCAGAAGTAATTTAACAATCAACAGTAAAAATCCCCTTTCCGGTGTGGAAAGGGGATTTCAGGCTGTCGATAAACCCTCATCTTCGTCGTCACTCCGCACTGCGACAGGCACAAAGCCTAGTCGCAGTGCGGGTTCCTAGAATCTGAGGGCTTCTCGACAGCCTGATATTTTGTCGAAAAAACGTATTAAAAGGCTGTTGAGAAAGGACGTTTTTATTTGAATTCAGGTATCTGCTGGGTTATGCAGTGGATATTTCCGCCGCCTATCAGGATATCCCGGGCGTAAATCGGGATAACCTCCCGCTCTGGGAAAAGCTCCTGTAATTTCGCACGCGCCGGCTCGTCCGCCGGGTCGCCGAAAAACGGCATTACCACCGCGCCATTCGCGATGTAGAAATTGACATAGCTCGCCGCAAGCCGCTCCCCGGGAGTCCTGGTCGGCTCAAAGTCCATAGTGTCCAGACCGTCGCATTCTTCGGCGGTGATAGTGACCGTCTTCGGGAGGTACAGCTTGTGCACCTTTATTCTGCGCCCCTTTGCATCAGTGGAGCTCTCCAGAATTTCCAGGCAGGAGCGTGACAGCTCGTACTGCGGGTCGGAGGTATCGTCCGTCCAAGCGAGCACCACTTCCCCGGGCTTCACAAAGGCGCAGATGTTGTCAACGTGCTCGTTGGTCTCGTCGTTGTATATGCCGCGCTTGAGCCAGATGACCTTTTCCGCGCCCAGGCAGGATTTCAGTTTGTCCTCTATCTGCTGTTTGGTCATGCCGGGATTTCTTCCAGCGCTGAGCAGGCAGGCCTCGGTCGTAAGGATAGTCCCCTCCCCGTCCGAGTGAATTGAGCCGCCCTCCAGCACGAATCCGGACATATCGTACATATCCTTGTCGTAGAGATCGCAGAGTTTCCGCGCCATGCGGTCGTCCTTGTCCCACGGGAAATACAGGCCGTCCTCCAGACCGCCCCACGCGTTGAAGCTCCAGTTTATACCGCGTATCTCGGTACCGTTTGTCACGAATGTGGGCGCATAGTCCCTCGCCCAGCTATCGTTGCTGGACATCTCCACCACCCTTAAGTGCGATGGGAGCATTCTGCGGGCGTTTTCGTACTGCCTGTCGCTGGCGCAGACCGTTACTTTCTCACTGCGCGCGATAGCCTCGCAGACCTTAACGAACGCCTTTCGCGCCGCGTAGGCTCCGTACTGCCATGAATCCGAGCGCTCCGGGAATATGAGAATACAGCCGTAGTGCGGTGAGAACTCCGCCGGCATATAGAAGCCGTCCTGCTTCGGTATCGTATCAAGAACTCTCATGCTGAACCTCCGTTATCTCTCGGTAATTTTGCCGTACATCTCCGGTCGTCTGTCCCGGAAAACTCCCCAGCTCAGCCGCATATCGCGGAGCTCGTCCAGGTCAAAGCTGTGCACAAGGACTGTATCGGAGGTGCGGTCGGCGCACTCCACAATAGCTCCGGTGTTGTCGGCGATGAAGCTGCTTCCGTAGAATGTCAGCGCCGAGGACTGGTTCTGATTCTCACTGTCGGGCTTTACCGTCTCAGTGCCGATTCTGTTCGCCGCAATGACCGGAACAAGATTCGCCGCCGCATGACCCTGCATACAGCGCTGCCAGTGGGGCATACTGTCGCACTCCAGCACCGGCTCGGAGCCTATGGCGGTCGGGTAGAGCAGTATTTCCGCGCCCATCAGAGCCATGCAGCGCGCCGCCTCCGGGAACCACTGGTCCCAGCAGATTCCAACTCCGATTTTGCCGAAGCGGGTGTCCCACACCTTGAATCCGGTGCCGCCGGGGGTGAAATAGAACTTCTCCTGATAAAAGTGGTCGTCCGGGATATGGGTCTTGCGGTACACTCCCATTATGGAGCCGTCCGCGTCTATCATGGCTATGCTGTTGTAGAGCACGTTGCCGTCCTGCTCGTAGAAGCTCACGGGGAGCACCACGC
>CALBGD010000167.1 GCA_937893735.1 uncultured Clostridia bacterium
GGGCAGTACCTGAACTCCGCCGCCAAGCCACACTCTGTTTCCGATATGAATAGGCTTGCTGATACACTTTCCGTGTATCCGCTCTTCGGCGTCAAGCATATGATTTGTTGCATATATCCCGACATTCGGACCTAACATTGTGTTATTCCCGATGGTGACTTTGTTGCAGTCGAGGATAACACAGCCAAAGTTGATATATACGTCATTCCCGAAAGTGAGATTACACCCGAATTCACAATGAAAATCCGGCTCTATCCAGACGTTTTTACCGACTTTTCCGAAAAGCTCGTTCATTATCTGCTCACGCTCTGCCGTATCGTCATCGTTCGTCTGGTTGTATCTGCGGAACAGCTTCTTTGCGCGCATTCTCTGCGCAAACATCATTTCGTCGAAATCATTATAGACCTGCGACGACATCATCTTTTCCCATTCAGTCATTTATTTCCTCCTGTATTGCTCTGCGGTACATTCCGTAAACGTAGTATTTATCCGGGTCTGGCTCATAGATAAATTCCGACATATGCTCCTGCGGAATGTATTTTGCGCACTGACTGCGTATCTCCGGTAATTTTTCCGCTGTTATAAGTCCGCCGGTCAATATGATTTTTCCGGGGTTTATCATGGCGATAATGGAAGCAAGATTGCTGACGATTATAGGCATGCATTCCCGGTGGTTCATCATGGAAAGCTGCTTCTTCATGTCGAAATCAAACGGCAGGAATGCCGTCATTCCGGCAAGACCTGTTGAGCCGCAGATGACCTCTCCACGGTGAATGCTTGCCGTTCCGGGGAGTATATTTTCCGGGAAAAACGCGATCGTCACTATGCTGTCTGAATTATTCTCGCTGCAATAATAGCCATATGCTTTCAGGTGCATATCGTTGCCAATCAGCACGGGCAGGCAAGTTTCCGTCAGCATGAGCGCTGGGATATCCGTTCCGTCCAGTTCCGCGATGTCGCAGTGCGTGATAACTCCGTCCTTTACGATACCTGGAACGCCGAACACTATTTTGGATATCGCGGAATAGTCCGAAATATACCTGACCACCGCGCGGACAATATCGTCCGGCTTTATCGTATTAAGCTGTATTTTTTCGGAGCAGCGTATATTCCCAAGCGGAGTAACCACCGACAGGCAAAGCGATTTTACGCCATCTCTTACGTCAAAGATAACGCACAGATAAAACTGGAACTCCTCGTTCATTCGATAAACGGAGGAACTGCGGCCGGTGTTTCTGATACGCTCCTGCCTGCAAATTACCTCGCCGCTGCTTTCAAGCTGGTTCAGAAGAGTGTTGCAGGTCCCCTGACTAAGCCCGGTCATTCTGGTTATGTCAAGCTTGGTATATTCCTGTCCGCTGTAAAGCAGGCGCTTTATCTTTGCGGTATTCTCCTGTCGGACATCTGATGTTTCAGCCATTTTTTCACCACCGTTTTCGTTATTTCAATAGTTATTATAACACTTATAATTGCATATGTCAAGGGGAAATTGCTTTTTCTCAAACGGGATAATACTTAAATAGCATAAAAATCAACCATCAATTTCTGAACCCCTACCCTAAGAATAGTATTTTCTCACCGCCGCTGAAACAATCTCCGAAATCTCCTCCGCGGTTTTGCCGCCAAGATACTCCGAAATAATCTCAGCCGGAACAGCCACCATGACCGGAGGTTTCGGTCTGAGTATTTCCAAGATAACCTCCTCGGAAAGCGTACCAGCGCCGGAAATCTCACGGATATTCCCGGAGGTGAGCTTCATTTCGGGGTGCTGTTTCAGAACATCAAGCAGGACTGCCCGTTTCTTAATTTCGCACAGAATTTCGGCGTCAGCGATACTGACCGCACCGCTGTCCAGCATGAGCAG
>CALBGD010000168.1 GCA_937893735.1 uncultured Clostridia bacterium
CGCGCCTCCTGCTTCCAGAGAATTCCTATCTCCTCCAGCGTGGTTTTCAGCGTGACGGTCTGGCTGTTCGGGAACTGGAAGTCCCGGAAGATTCCCGCGTCCCCGCCGTACAGCATGGTGTCGAGCTCCCGCTCGGCGGAATAGGCGACTGTCGCCATCTTCATCTTGACCGGCTTGTCCGGGTAGCTGCCGCTCTCGCGGCTCTGGGGGAGCTGGAATATCTGCATTCTGCCGCCCTGATTCTTGTCGATGACAAGGTCGAGAAGCTGCTTGTCCGGCGTGATGTAGATAACATCGAACCCGCACCGGGACATGAAATTGAGAAAATACAGCTCCGACTGGGATATCGCGCCGTAGTACAGTATCACCGGGATATCCTCGTACTGCACCGCGTACTTCCGCGCCTGGGTGCAGCGGTACAGCCATGAGATAAGCTTGCTGCCGTAGTTGAACGTCACCGTCTGGTTGCCGGTGTACAGCTCGTTCAGGAGCTTGCGCAGCTCCGTCTGCGCGAGAGCCGTGCGCACCGGGTCGCCGTTGAGCTTTATCCTCAGCGCGAGGTCGTCTATCATGTCGGAGGTGCTGTTTCTCGTCACGCTGCCGAGGAGCTTTATCTCGTCAGCCGTGGGATTCGCAAGCGGCTTCTCAATGAAGATGAGCTGCTTTTTGCTCCCCGCGAAGCCCTCCTTGAATTTCAGCAGCATATTGCTGTAAACCGCCTCGTCGTCGTAGCCGATGAGCGCCGCGCAGTAAACCGGGATAACTCCGTCCTCGGTGAACACGCCGCCGCTCTTCACCACGCGGGTGCGGCGGTCTACCATGAAATCCTCGAATATCCCCGCCGCCGTGGTGCTCAGCCGCTGTACCTTTCCCTCCACCTGCTCCGCGGAAGCGCGCATTGCGGACATCTCCGCCGCCTTTGAAAGGTCGATGTGCGCGAAATCTATCTGCACCATCTCGTTTTTAGCGCCGCCTACCGTCTGCACCGCGTCCGCGTGCGGGAACTTCTCAAAATCCTTGTCCATGCCGTAGGAAACGTATATTATCTTCACCCCGGCAAGGCTCATCATGTAGAGGAAAAACAGCTCCCGGAGCGTTCCCGCGCCGATGTACACAAGGCTCTCCGGTCTTATGGAGAGGTACTTTATCAGCCAGCAGAGGATAACGTAATATGTGTTCCTGCCGTTTGCGCCGCAGAGGGACACCGCCTCCATCAGCGCCGGGGTCAGCACGTCCGCGCTGTACGGCAGCCGCTGGGAGGATATCCAGCTTTTAAGCCCCGCCCCCACCGACTGTGCGTCCTTTATATCGGCGGCGGCGTAATCTGCGGCGGCGGTTATCTCCGTGGTGGAAGCCATAGGTATCTTCCCCTCGAAAAAAAGCCCGCTCTTTTTCGCCGCAGCGAAGCTCTCTATCAGCATATTCCTGAAAACATCGGCGTTGTCGTAGCCGATATATCGTGTAAAGTTCTGAGCCATTCTATCCCTCTCGTCAGCCGCTTACCTCTATGCCGTAGCGGTTGCACAGCTTCACAAGGCCGTCGCGGTATCCCGCGCCGACCGCCGAGATACGCCACTCGCCCTTGTATATGTAGAATTCCGCGGCGACCACCGTGACCTCCCCGGAAAGCCCGTCCATGTCGAACTGAACGCGCTCCTTTCCGCCTGCGTAGAGCGAAAACCTCGGCTCCGCCACCAGCGAGAAATTCTTCGTGGAGTTCCCGGAGTACACCGAGTACGCCACGGTTATGCGCTTCACGTTGTCGTCCACCTTGGTGAAGTCCACGCTGACCCGCCCGTCGTCCGGGTGGTAGCGCACCGCGCCGTCCGGGGACTGCTCGTTTCCGAAGAACACCAGACCGCCGTCCCCGAAGGACTGCTCCTTTTCATTCAGCATGAAAACGTAGGGGTCGATGTCGAGCCCGCCGAGCTTCCGCCCGGTGAGGAACATCTCGCAGGAGCGCCCCACATACTGCGCCAGCGGAACGCGCTGTCCCCTTGTCAGCCGCAGCACCGGAGCGTTTTCCGGCAGCGGAGCCGCTCCCACATCGGTGATAACGTCCGTGGAGGGCTTCGGCGCGGGAGCCGTGATACTCTCCGGCGGCTGGTTCAGCGTAAGCGTAACATTGCTCTGCCCGGCGGGAGCGCCGCTCCTGTCCACCGGCTGAGCCGTGAATATCACGCGGTCTTTCACCGCCGGGGCGTTCACCGAGAATCTGCCGCAGAGGTATATCCTCCTGCGGAGCTTTGATTCCACGAGAATTTCCGTGTACACCAGCGCCGGAGAGCCGGAGCCGGTGACGGTGAGCGTTACCTCGCTCTTCCCCGCCGGAATATTCTCCGGGGAGAAGCGTATCCCCGCCGCATTGCAGACAAGCCGCGCCGCCGCCGGAATATCCACGGTCATGCGGAATGTGTTTTCACCGTCCGCCGAGAGCTCCCCGAGCTGTAACGTCCTCGGAATTTCCGAGATACCGTCCTCGCCGCCGAAGCCCCGCACGGAGCCTAAAACCTCGATATCCGCCGCCCGCACCGGGCAGAGCGCTTCTATCGCGGTCTCGGAGAGATCGCCCTCTGTTATCTCCACGCGCAGCCCCTCGAGCGCCACTCCCGGCGAGGTCACGGTGATAACGCTGCCGTGCTTCGCCCAGACGGTGGTGTTGTTCCCCCGGAGGGTCATGGGTCTGCTTATTACAACGGGTCCCTCGAACTCCCCGGGAGGGAGCGCGGCAGTGCCGCCTTCGGGCATCCCCGCGATTATTTCACTCAGGTTCAAAGACTACTGCGCCCCCTTTCCGGAAAGAATTATCGCTTATACGCTAACGCCGTAAGCGCGGCACAGCGCTTCCAGTCCGCCCTGATAGCCTGCGGCTACCGCGTTGAACTTCCAGTCGCCGTTGTAGCGGTATATCTCGCATACAACAAGCGCGGTCTCGATGGAGAACTCCTCCATCAGGTCGAAGTGGATCACTTCCTCGCCGTTAACGTCGTCCGGGCTGTCTATCTTGACAACTCTTACATAAGCGTTGGAGACCTGACCGAAGTTCTGGTTTCTCTGCTGTGCGTCGAAGATGGTTACTGCCACCGCTATCTTGTCTATCTCCGGGGGAATCTTGGTGAAGTCGATGATTATAGCCTCGTCGTCGCCGTCGCCCTCGCCGGTGCGGTTGTCGCCGGTGTGCACTACCGCGCCGTTTCTGCCGTTGAGGTTGTTGTAGAAGATGAAGTCCTCGTCACGGAGAACCTTTCCGTTTGCGCCCAGCATGAATACGCTTGCGTCAAGGTCGAAGTCGTTGCCGCCGTCGTACTTGTTGATGTCCCAGCCGAGTCCTATTCTTGCCAGAGTTACCGTCTTGTCCAGACTTACGCGCTGACCCTTAGAAAGATTTACTGCCATTTTGATTTCCTCCTTGAATTTCAGAATTTCAATGTACCCCGCTTTTGCGGGAGTGAATATTCAGCCGCGCGGAATGCGCCGCCGTGTTATCTCCGGCGCCGATCGAGCGCCGGAGCCGCAGGTTAGTTTACTTGCCGGCAACCGCCTTTGCGATCGCCTTTCTGATGAGATCTACCGGGATAATGGATATCGCCATCACCAGAACCAGCAGCCACTCAGTGCCGCTCAGTCCGTGGCAGCCGAGGATCTCGCCCACAGCCGGAACCGCAAGACCGATATAGGTCAGGGCTATCTGTACAGCGGCGATTATTCCGAACACCGTAAGGAATCCCTTGTTCTTCGAAAGGTTGTCGAAAAGGTTCAGCTTCTCGGTTCTTGCGTTGAAGCCGTTGAATACCGCGATGAAAATGAAGAACGCGAAATATGCCGTGGTAAGGTAGATATGCGCGTCGCCCACGATGGAGCCCGATCTAAGCCAGCCCCATGATTCAAGCATTGCAGCGCCGTTTGCGTCAGTTATCTTCTCACCGAGAAGCAGCATAGTGATGGAGAGAATGAACGTCCAGCCAGCGCCGACGATTATCTCGCTCATCATGTTCCTGCTGATGATGTGCTCTGTTCTCTTCTTGGGCTTCTCCTTCATGAATCTGGAAAGAGCCGGCTCGCCGCCGAATGCAAGCGCCGCAAGCGTATCCATTACGAGGTTTACCCACAGGATCTGGATAA
Source organism: uncultured Clostridia bacterium (assembly GCA_937893735.1). Lineage (GTDB taxonomy): Bacteria > Bacillota > Clostridia > Oscillospirales > Ruminococcaceae > CAG-115. Next base: position 4,123 of record CALBGD010000168.1, read on the forward strand.
CGTTCAGCGGAGAAGCAAGGTCGAGCAGCGGGCAGATGAACGATATCAGAACCGCCGCAACGTTTATGGTGAGCTGGAAGATGATGAACTTCCTGATGGAGTTGAAAATAGTACGTCCGTAAAGGATAGCCTTGTCGATGGAGTTGAAGTTGTCGTCCAGTATTACAATGTCGGAGGCTTCCTTTGCGACCTCCGTGCCGCCGCCCATTGCGAAGCCGACGTCCGCCTTCTTCAGCGCCGGGGAGTCGTTTACGCCGTCGCCGGTCATGCCAGCAACGAGGTCAAGCTCCTGCGCAAGGCGCACAAGACGGCTCTTGTCGGAGGGCAGCGCTCTTGCGATAACGCGGATATTCGGGAGCTTCTGCTTTATCTCCTCGTCGGAGAGCTGCGCCAGCTCGTCGGAGGTCAGCACGATGTCGCTTTCCTTTTCGAGAAGCCCTGCGTCCTTTGCGATGGCAACCGCGGTCTCGCGGCGGTCGCCGGTTATCATGACTACCTGTACGCCGGCGCCCTTTACCTCGCTGATAGCGGTGACGGATTCCGGACGTACCTCGTCGCGGATCCCCACAGCGCCTACGAGGGTCCAGTTGTTGCCCTCCGGCAGAGCCTCCTCGCCGAGGGCGTCGTCGCTGGTAGCGATGGCAAGCACGCGGATAGCGCGGCCTGCAAGCTCGTCTATCTTCGCGTTGAGCTTGTGCATATCAAACGGCTGCTTTTCGCCGTTCTGGCCGTAGTATGTGGAGCAGCGCTGGAGTATCTTCTCCGGCGCGCCCTTGATGAGCGTTATCTTCTTCGCGCCGTCTATCTGGGTCGCGGAATACTTGTTCGTGGAATTGAACGGGATATTGCCAACGGTGGTGATACCGTCCTGCTTTTCGCCGTCAATGTCGAAGCCGAGAATAGCGCGCTCGGTGGCGTTGCCGCCTATTACCCTGCGCTCGCTTCCCTCGCCGCTTACCATAGACAGCGTGTTGTGCTGAATGGAAAGGGACAGCATATCGTGAAGCCCGCTGCCAAGCTCGTTTATGCCCTTGAATTCCTGAACATCGCCGGTGATGAACGATACAGCCTCCAGCTTGCCCTTGGTGATGGTGCCCGTCTTATCGGAGAACAGAATGTTCAGGGAACCTGCGGTCTCGATTCCGGCTACCTTTCTTACAAGGACGTTGTCCTTGAGCATTTTGCCCATGTTCTGCGCGGAAACTATCGCTATCATCAGCGGAAGTCCCTCCGGGACAGCCATTACGATGATGATCACCGCCAGCATTACCGCATTGATGAGCGCCTCAACGAGAGGCAGCCACTGGAATACTCCGTCCACCATGAAGAATGCCGCCGGGTCGAATCCGGTGTCCATGAAGATGGTCTTGAACAGCATTGCGACTGCTATCGCGATACCGCCGATATAGCCGAACTTGGATATCCCGTCCGCGAGCTTTCCGAGCTTCACCTTGAGCGGAGTCTCGCGGTCGTCATCGGTCTGGAGCTCGCTTGCTATCTTGCCGTAAACGGACTTGTCGCCGACTACCGTTACCTGCATCACCGCATTGCCGGAACATACCACTGCTCCGCGGAAAACCTTGTGCTCGTTATCGAAATTCGTGTTCTCATCGGTATCCGTCCAGCCCTCGGGAATGGCTTCCTTCTTTGCCTCGCGGCTCTCGCCGTTGAGCACGGACTGGTCAACCTTGATATCGCCGTCGATGATGATTCCGTCTGCGGGTATCTTATCGCCGGACTGGAGCAGGATAGCGTCCCCGACAACGATGTCGTTTATAGCCACCTCGGTAATGTCGCCGTTGCGGTAGACCTTGCACATGATGCGCGAAGCCTCCTCCTGGAGCTTCTGGAACGCGTTCTCATTGTTGTACTCGGATATGGTGGAAACCAGCGTTGCCAGCACTATCGCGACAAGGATCCCAAGCGGCTCGTACCACTCGGGGGCGCCGTTCTTGATAACTCCGACAAGACCCAGTATCCACAGCAGGACGTTCACGCCGAGCGCCACGAGGAGTATCTTTATCATCGGGTCGCCAAGGTTGCCCTTCAGCTTATCCCAGAAGCTCTCGGAGGCCTGCTCGGTCATGCTGTTGTCGCCGTATTTCTTCCGGGACTCCTCAGCCTGACTGTCTGTTAAGCCAAAATTCTTCATGCTTTTCTCTCCTTTTTCAGCCGGGACTAATGCACCGCGACCTCGCACAGCAGGCCGTTTTCCCGGTCTGTCATGCGGAACACCGCGCCGTCCCTGAGCTCTATCGCCTGCCCTTTCGGGACAAGCCTTCCGGTCGGGGAGGTCATTCCCTCGATACCGTGGTTGACGAGCAGCCACATTCCGTTATGCCGGCAGATGTAAGCCCGCATATCGGTGCCCGCCTTTTCATCGTTATGGATATTCGACCAGACGTGCCAGTCGTACAGCGGCATACCATCATAGGCTATGACCTCGCCGCAGTCCCTGTACACGCCGGCTCTGCCCCTCATTCCGCTCTTGAAGCTGAGCCTGATGACCCGCTCCCTTAAGCGCGTATGGCAGTAGGGGCACACCGGTTCGTTCTCGTCCCTGAGAATGAACCACTTCTTTTCGCAGCCGGGATTCCCGCACCGCGCCAGCCTGTCCCACGCCCGCAGGAGCTCTCGCTCCCACTCCATTGCGGCGGGACGCTGCGCCGGGGCGTGAAGCCCGTCCACGAACGCTCTCAGGAACAGCTGCTCCAGCCCCCTCGACAGCGACTGTATCGTCACATCAAGGTCGGGCGGGCGGTTGCTCCTGTCGCCCGGATCTTCTATGAACAGCGCCTCGCTGCCCATCGCGAGGAAGTCGTCCTCCTCTGCGGAGCTTGCGCTGTGTATCTTAGGTCCCTTTAACGGGTGCCTGAAAAAGAGGTATTCGTAAATCAGCACCGGCAGCGCGTGCAGGTCGGTGGTAACGCACGGAAGCCTGCGGCGCGGGTCGCCCGGGTCGTACTCCAGCGTTGCCAGCACCTCCGGCGCAATATAGCCGGAAGTCCCGCAGACCTCCGGGGGATATTTCCCCGGCACCACCAGCGAGTCGATGTCTATCACCACCGTGCTCCCCGTCTGCGGGTCTATTAGCACGTTGTTGCAGGACAGGTCGGAGTGCGCCAGCCCCGCCTGATGCATTCGCCGCACGCTCCTTGAAAGGCATATCGCGGCGCCAAGCATGGTGCGCAGGTCGCCCTTTTCGCCGGGGGAAATGTACTTGCGCATTCTTCCGGTGAACCAGCTGCTTTTCTTGTCCTTTCCCCGGAGATTCAGCCCGTGCGTCGCCGCGCCCTCCCCGAAAAAGAACTTCTGCGGATAGGTCGGACAGACTATGCCGAATTCCGGACTTTTAACTATCGCGACAGGCCAGCAGAAGCGGCTGCGGAAGTACTCCGCCGTCTTTTCCGTGTTGCCCAGCGCGCCGCCGTCCTGCTCGGAAAGCGTAGGATTATATATCCCCACGATGGAGCGTATGCGGTCCTGTATATTCGGATTCCTGCCGTCCGCCGGGTCGTTGAAGAACTGCACGGCGTATTTTCTGTCCGGCGTGAAGTAGGTGTGCTTCATGCCGCCCCTCGGTGCGTTCGCGTCAAGGACAAAATCTATCGTCCCGCCGTTTTCGAGCACCGCAGTCACTATCTGACCGCTGTTCATGTTCCGATACCCTTTCGTCTATACTAATTGTTATATCTTGTCCGGTTTTGCCGTATCGTGTCAAATTCTGTTACACTATGCGTATTTTCGTGTGCGGATATTACTCTGCGTTCAGCCGGAGCACCACCAGCGTGCGGTCGTCAAAGCTGCCGCGCTCGTTGTAGTTATCCAGCCATGCGAGGAGTCTGTCCTGCGGCTGTCTGCCGAGGGATATGCCGTAAGCCTCCAGAGAATGAGGTTTCAGCTCCCCGCGCCGCTCCCAGAGCTCGTTCATCGCTTCGTCTGAGCCGTCCCGCATTAGCTGCTTCGCATACTGAAGCGCCACGGAGCGCTGCTCCATGCTGACGGAGGGGTATCTCACCGGCTCCGGGGGCTGCGGCTCTCCACATTCGCCCTCCATCGGGAGTATCCCGTTAAGGCAGAGGTCGAGGTAAAGCCGCTTCATCATCGGCTGAGCCGGGAAATAATCGTCCGCGACTCCGTCGCTCATAAGCATTAATATGTCTGACTTTCCGCGGCTTATGCGGGTCTTGCCTGAAATAACGCCGTCGGAAACCGTTTTCTCCGTCAGGAACTCCGTTTCGCCGGAATACGCGCCGCTGTCCGCCTCCCCGAGAAGCCGGAAGCAGCTCCCGCTGTCAGCCCTGCTGTCTATGGCGCAGATACAGCCGTCGCCTATCTGCACGGACATAACGAAAGTCTGCCTTTCGCCGTCTATCTCCAGCGGAACAGCCACAGCCGCAAGGAATGTCGAGCCGAGGTCCCCCACTGCCGGAGCCCTGCCCAACGCCTTTGTATACACCGGGTCGCGCTCTAAAGCGGAGTGCTTCTTCACCACCGCGTCATACGCCGCCCGCGCCGAATCCCTTATCAGCGGAGCCATCACGCCGCACGCGGTCATGAATTCCTGACCGCCTATCTCAGAGGAAAGCTGCCGCTTTATCTCCGTGGCGCTTTCCATCAGCGCCGAAAGCTTTTCTTTCAGGAAATCCACCGCCGCCGAACACGCGACCCGCGCCCCTATGCGCGAAAGCGGTCTGGAGCCCGCTCCGTCCGCCACAACGGCGATAACGCAGCCACCCGCCGCCCCGGTCTCGAACCAGTCGTCGCAGTTGGTGCCCTCGTGCTTGTGCTTCTTTCCGCGGGCGCGCGCCCCGATGACCTCGCAGCCGCATTCCCGCGCATATTTGCTGTGATATTCGGTGTGGAGCTCCGTGCCGTCCTCAACAACGGTGCGGTAGCGCCATATCCCGGCGGTGTGCTGCATAACGTCCGAGTCGGAGAGCTTTTTCTCCGGTGCCGCAAGCGGTACGGACTGCGCAGCCTCCGGCGAGAACACCGCGGTATCCTTTATCTCATTGTCCAGGGCTCACCCCGTCAGGGAACTATAACAAATCCCTGTGGAGGAGGCGGGAGCTGCACAGCCTCTCCGGGCTTTGCGTCAATGCTCTTGGAGGACGCCTTGACCGAGCTTGAAACCCACGCGAAGAACGCTGCAAGGTCGCCCGCCGTGAGGTTGTTCATCATCAGGACGTTGTTGGTTATCTTGCGGAGCGTGTTGGTGTTTGCGTTGGCTCCCGCCGCGCAGGCGATGATGTTGCCGTAGGAAACCTGCTTGAGCGCGTCTATTCCGTCGTCGAGGTTATCCGTGGGGGCTCCGTCCGTGAGGAGGAACACCAGCGGCTTCCAGTCGCCCTTCTGGGTGGCGGTGGAGGTGCGCACCTCGTTCTTTATACAGTCCGCGAGGACGCACAGCGCCCCGCCGAGCGCGGTGGCTCCGCCTGCGGTGAGCTCCGGCTCCTTAAAGAGCATGAGCTCCGTCAGCGGGGATATCTGCCGCGCGGTGCTGTTGAATGTAATTACTGAAAGGCAGGCGGTCTCGAGAGCCTGCGGGTCTCCCTTGAGCTCCGTCAGCAGAGCCTTTATTCCCTGCCGTACTGCCTCGATGGGTTCGCCGGACATGGAGCCGGAGCAGTCCAGAAGCAGGTAGACAGGTAACCTTCTGATATAATCGGACATAATATTACCCTCCGTAGTATTGCCGTAAATTTGCGGCATTCCTTGGCGCAGAGCGCCGGGTCAGTGTTCTGGAAATCTTTTCTAGCCAGCAAGCAATTCTTTGCCAGCTTAATGTTAATTATACCCGAAAAACAGTGCGTTGTCAATATGGATTGTGTCAAGTTCTTTAAATGGGGGGCGTTAAAGGGGGAATGAGCGCTGCGCAACAAAGTGCGGGAGGGGCAAGCCCCTCCCCTACGGATACACGCGTTCAATCCCCCGATTCCCAAAACCGGAAACCATGCCGTACCCTAAAAGCACACAGAAACGCCGCAAGAGCCGGATAACCATTCACCCTGCTGAATTACTCCGCGATGATATCCTCAAACACCGCATTGCACGACTTCGCGAGGTCAGCCGGGTTAAGCTCAAGCTGTGTGCCGAGCTTTCCGCCGCTGATTATAACGTGCTCGAAATTCTGAGCCGTGCTGTGTATGACGGTCTTGTACTGCTTTTTCATGCCGATGGGGGTGCAGCCTCCGCGGATATAACCCGTGACTGCGTTTATATCCTTGACGTGCACCATCTCCAGCGACTTCTCCCCGACTGCGCGGGCGCATTTCTTCATGTCAAGCTCCTTGTCCACAGGGAGGGCGAAAACGTAGTAGTTTCCGCTCTTTCCCACCGTAACGAGGGTCTTGAAGCAGCTGTCGCAGCTCTCGCCGAGGAGATTCGCGATGTGCACTCCGTCTATGAATTCATCGCACTCGTACAGATGGACCTTGTAGGGGAGCTTCATCTTGTCAAGAATGCGCATTGCGTTGGTCTTTACTTCTTTTTCCTTTGCCATAATAACTCCTGAATAATATCGTAGAAAATGTCGCAGAAAAATTCCGCCCGGCGTATTACCGGGCAGAAAGCTTATGATACTTTGTTAGATCTCGTCGTCCTCTTCACAGTCAAGGCAGTCTGCGATAGCCTTGTTTCTTGTGAGGAACCATGCAACTCCTGCTGCGGCAGCCGCTGCCAGTCCGATAATGCCTGCGATAATTACGAGCTTCTTTGTCATGATGAATACCTCCTGTACATAAATAAAATATTAGTGCTGATATCTTGCAGCAAGCTCCGAAATGCTGTTGTCATTCGTGGGCTCGCCGATAGCGCTGAATTTCCACTCGCCGTTGTAGAGATATATCTCACCGAAGATCATCGCCGTCTTGCCGTCGTAGTTCTCCGAGAGATTATACTTGCACAGCTCCACGCCCCTGTCTGCGTCAACAAGGCGTATGAATGCATTCTTTATCATGCCGAAATGCTGCTTGCGCTGGAGCGCCTGATAAATATTCACCACGAAAACGATCTTGGAATACTCCGTGCCGAGCTTCGGGAGCTCAACGAGTATCTGCTCGTCGTCGCCGTCGCCCGCGCCGGTCAGGTTGTCGCCCATGTGGTGTACCGCGCCGCTCCTGTGGGTCAGGTTGCCGAAATATACCACGTCAACCGGGCCGTTCAGCTTTCCCGTCTGCGCGTTTATCAGGAACGCGGACGCGTCACAGTCTATATCCTCGTGCTTTGAAAAAAGCGAGAACTTCCTCGGAGCTTCGTCCCAGCCAAGTCCTACAAGTATCGTCTTTAAGCCGGTGTTGCCTTTGGTGAGGTCAACCTTCTGGCCTTTCTGTAAGTTAACTGACATATTTTACCTCCAAAATATTATGAGATACCGTCACCTATAATATACCACATTCTGCCGGAAAAATCAAGAGGAATTTATCAAGTGACACAAATGTAATACGATTCGTGAAGTATGCCATCTTACAGCCCGCAAATCGGAATCAGTTCGTCCAGCGTCTTTATCGTGTAGTCCTGACCCTCGCTGAGCCCGCGGTTTTTCCGGTCGATGAGCACCGAGCGGCAGCCCACGTTCTTTGCGGTCTGTATGTCCTTGGGCTCGTCGCCGACAAAGATGAATTCCCGCTCGTCAGCGCCGAAATGCTGCGCGATGTAATGCACCCCGGCAGGGTTCGGCTTGCGGAATCCGCAGCTCTGCGAGGAAACGTACAGGTCAAAATACGGCATCAGCTCCGGGAAATAGCTCTTGTGGAGGCTGTCCGGCATTCCCGTGGCTACGTCGGTCAGCGTGGCTATCTTCCACCCGGCGGAGCGCAGCTTCTCCAGAGTAGGTATCGTCTCCGGGTAGATGAGCGGGGTCAGCTTCATGTCCTCGAAAAACGCGGATATCACGTCCTCCAGCGAATACGGAAAATCCCAGCCCCTCGCCGCGTCACCGAAAATCTGCTCCGGCGGATAGTCCTTTTCGCGGTACTTCACGCGCGGGTTGTACTCCCGCAGGACTTTTATGGACTCCGCGAGCTGTTCGTCCGTCAGCGGAAGTCCCAGCTTTTCCCGGACGTGCCGGAACGCGCTGTCGTAGTAGTCCATCCAGACGTTCGGCATATTCACATATTCCATCAGTGTGCCGCCGATATCGAAAACTATCACGTTCATCTCATGCCCTCCCTATCTCGTTCCCGCCGTCCTCCGCGGGCTCCGTATCCGCCGCCTGCGGAGGATTTTCCGGCGCGCCGTTCTCCTCGAATAGTATATCGTAAAAATGCTCCCGCGATTCAACGAAGCAGGCGCCGTCCTCGCTGTAAATCACTATCACCGGAGTTCCCGCCGGAAGCTCCCGCCCGTTCGCCGATACCGCCCGGAAATAATACGCCTGCCTGCCGCGCCTTACGCGTATCTCGCCGTACATATCCTCGGTGATATCCTCCGTGACCTCCGCGTCCATGTTTTCAAGCTCCGATTCCGTAGGTCTGCCCTGCCTGTGGAGCTTGTTGTACAGCGGGGATATCGCGGTGCTCAGCAGGAAATTGAACGCCAGACCTCCCACCGCCGCGCAGGGAAGCGAGAGCCAGCTCACGACCCCGGCGAACTCCAGCAGAGCGCCGATGAGCGACCCCACGAACACGAAAACCACCAGCCGGAGCAGGTTCTTCGGGAACACCGTCTGCCACTCGGCGCGGCTTTTGCGGTGCTCGAAGAGCTCCCCCGCCTGCGGAAAAAGCGGCCGCCCGAAAATCAGCCAGACCGCAAGCTGAAGCAGCAGATAACCTCCGGACAGGAACATCAGTATCAAGTAAAAAGTGCGCACGACATCACCCCCGGTGTTTTTTATGTAGGGGAGGGGCTTGCCCCTCCCGCACTTATATGCGCAGCGTCCATGCTGCGCTTTTGGTGCGTGGGGACAACCGTCCTGAT
>CALBGD010000169.1 GCA_937893735.1 uncultured Clostridia bacterium
ATCAAGAGATGCGAGGGCAAGGTTGACGCTGTTGAGACTCCTATCGGCTACCTGCCTAAGAAGGGCGACATCAACCTCAAGGGCATCGAGGACGAGGTTACTTCCGAAGTTGAGGACAAGCTGCTTGCAGTTGACATCGACCTCTGGAAGAAGGAGATCGCTGAAATGCGCAGATATTACAACGATGATATCAAGGCTAAGGGCGGCAACATTCCTCAGGCTCTGTATGATGAGCTCGACAAGATCGAGGCTCGCCTGAACAAGGCTTAATTGATTCCTAGACGTAACTTAATAATAGAGGGGCTGCGGAAACGCAGCCCCTTTTGTGCATAATCGCTAAAAAACGGAGCCGAAATTGTGGTAGACAATTTTTGCACAGTGTGATATAATATGTATAGATAGGCGCAGGCCTGCATTACATGGACTGATTGGAGGAAATATATATGGCAAAGAAAAAGCTGTTTGGCAATAACATAAAGCCCTCCTGCAAATACTGCGAGCTGGGCACTGCCGCTGGCGGCGACAAGATAATCTGCTCAAAGATGGGCGAGGTGAAGGCTTACGATTCCTGCAAGAAGTTCGTGTATTCACCGTTAAAGAGGATCCCAAAGAAGGAGCTTCAGCTTGCTAATTCAGCGGTAAACGATATCGATTTCTGATTTCACACAAACAAAATTTGGGAGGGCGGAAGCCCTCCCGTTTTTATATCCGCCGCGAAGCGGCACCATTGATTCCGAATTCCGAATTCCGAATTCTGAATTTAATTTGTTATCACCGACATGGGGTCGATCCATTTTCCGCCCTGCTTTACGCCGAGGTGGAGGTGCGGCTCCTGCACTATCTCTATCTGGCAGGTGTCGCTGGTCTTTCCGATGGCTGCTCCCTCCTCTATCTCCTGACCGGTCTTTACGCTGAGCTCCTTGGCAAGACCGCAGTATTCCACGGTAAGTCCGTTGTTCTGCTCAACGGTCACGCAGACTCCCCACAGAGGGTCCTCGCGTATCTCGGTGACTGTGCCCGCCGACATGGAGCGCACCTCCGTGCCGATGGGGCAGAGTATGTCGCAGCCGTCATGGGTCTTCCAGACGCCGAGCGTTTCGGATTTCACAAGCTCCCCGTTGCTGAACGGGTGGGATACCTCCCCGGCTACCGGCATGATGTTGCGCGCTTCGCTCTGTACGGGCTTGTTGACCTCCTCGGCCTCTGTGGTCGCTTCGGAAGCGGCTTCGGCGGCGGGCTGGGGCTTGCTGGTCGTGGTTACTGAGGGCTTATCCTCGCGCTCAACGCCGGACTGCTCCGCATTCACCGGAGTGCTCTCCGGCGCGCTGAATGTCCATGTGCTGGTGGTGCTTCCGCTTGTGGTGGGGGTCAGCGTGTCGAGCGTCCGGTTGTATGCCGCAAATCCCGCCACAGCTATCGCGGCGGCTCCGAGCACTGTCGCTGCTGCGAAAGCCTTGTTATTCAGTAACTTCTTGTTCCTGTCTTTTCTCATGGTGAGTTTCCTTTCTATGGAATTGTTTTGGTACTGCCCTGTGATTTTGGCTTCGCCCATAGTTTAGCCAGAATATTTCCATTTATTCCGCAAATTATAAAATGCACAAATATAATGTCACAGAACTGTCGGAGCAGGCGCGCCTCGTTTGTGGTTTATCAACAAAAAATCAAATTTTCATAAAAAATTCGCTAAATATCTGTACAATTCCGTAAAAATCATGTATAATAGAAATGTACAGTGTTAAAAGTGGTTAATAAAAACGGCAATAAAGAAAAATTGCTGTAAAAACAGGAGAAACTTGCAATGAATGTCTATGACGTACTGAATCTGCTTGGCGGTATTGCACTGTTCCTTTTCGGAATGCACACGCTCAGCGCTTCACTTGAAAAGCTCGCGGGCGGAAAGCTCGAAACATGGCTTGAAAAAGCGACCTCCCGACCCATCAAGGGCGTTGTCCTCGGTGCGATAATCACCGCGGTCATACAGTCGTCGGCGGCTACCACCGTCATGATAATCGGTTTCGTTAACTCCGGACTGATGAAGCTTTCGCAGGCGATCGGAGTTATAATGGGCGCAAACATAGGCACCACTGCCACAAGCTGGCTGCTGAGCCTTCAGTCGATAGGCGGCTCTGACGGATTCAGCTTCCTGAATATCCTGAAGCCCACCACATTCACACCGGTGCTTGCGGTCATAGGCGTGATACTTATAATGTTCACGAAATCCGACCGGAAAAAGACCATCGGCATGATCCTTGCAGGATTCGCCGTGCTGATGTTCGGTATGAATGCCATGTCCTCTGCGACCGCCGGTCTTGCTGAGAACGAGGCGTTCTGCAATATCCTGATGATGTTTTCGAACCCTGTGCTCGGCGTTATCGCGGGAGCTGTGCTCACAGCCGCGCTCCAGTCCTCGTCGGCTTCCATAGGTATCCTCCAGTCGATTGCAATATCCACGGGGAAGGTCACATATTCCGTTGCGCTGCCGCTTCTTCTGGGTCAGAACATCGGCTCCTGCGTGACCGCGCTCATCTCCTCTGTCGGCGCAAACAAGCCCGCTAAGCGCGTTGCGTTCGTTCACCTTTACTTTAACGTTATCGGAACCGTCGTGTTCCTTTCGATATTCTACCTGTTAAACGCATTCATTGACTTTCCGTTCATGGAGGATTCACTGAGCGCCGTCGGCATTGCGGTCATTCACACGGGATTCAATGTGCTTGCTACCGCGCTGTTCCTGCCGTTCACGAAGCAGCTTGAAAAGCTTGCCTGCCTCACCGTCCGCGACGACGAAAAGGACAAGCAGAATGCACCTATGCTGCTTGACGAGCGTCTGCTGAACACTCCGTCAGTTGCTATCGAGCAGTGCCGCAACGTATGTATCCGCATGGCGAGACTTACTCAGGAGACCCTTAAAATGTCGCTTGAAGCTGTGACGAACTTCGACCAGCGCAAGTGCCAGACGGTAATAGAAAACGAAAATGCCATAGATATCTATGAGGATAAGATAGGCTCGTATATCCTGAAGATAAGCTCAAAGGACCTTTCCGAGAACGACAGCAAGATCGTGTCGAGTATGCTCCACACGATAGGCGACCTGGAGCGCATTTCCGACCACGCGGTAAACATCGTTGAAGCCGCCGAGGAAATGCATGACAAGAAGATAAAGTTCTCTGAGCAGGCTCTCAGGGAGATCCCGGTAATAATCAATGCGGTGAGCGAGATACTTGATATGTCGATAAACGCATTTATTGAATCCGACGTCACCATGGCGAAGAACGTCGAGCCGCTGGAGGACGTTATAGACCAGCTCCGCAACGAGCTCAAGACCAGACATATCGAGCGCCTGCGCAATGGCAAGTGCACCATTGAGCTCGGATTTATCTTACAGGATCTGCTGACGAATTTCGAGAGAGTTTCCGACCACTGCTCCAATATCGCGGTGTATATCATACAGATAAACGATAACAGCATGGATACTCATGAGTACATGGTGGAGCTGAAGAAGCTCGACCGCTCGGAATTCATGGACGAATTCAACGACTACAAGGAGAAATACATTCTCCCGGGGCAGTCGTAAGCTGTAATTAAAAAGGGGGTACGAAAGTTCCCCCTTTTTCGTGTTTGCGGGAATTAAGGCGGAAATGCAACAAAAAGACCGAAAAAATTCACTTTTGCTATTGCAATTTACGGCAAAAGATGATACAATAATTTTATATGCTGTGCACAGAAGGCACAGCGGCAAAAAAATAAAAGGAGGACGCAAATGGGAGATATTTATGTAATTATCGCATTTGTGATTTATGCACTTGTCATTCTTGCAATTGGTATAATTTCCTACAAGAAATCCAAGAGCATGAACGATTATTTTATCGGTGGCAGACAGCTCGGAAGCTGGACGACCGCAATTTCAGCGCAGGCTTCTGACATGAGCGGCTGGCTGCTGATGGGACTTCCCGGAGCGATATTCGCCCGCGGTCTTACAGAAAGCTGGATAGCCATAGGTCTGTTCATCGGAACCTATCTTAACTGGCGTATCCTCGCCTCAAGGCTGCGCAGAATGTCCTATGCGGCAGGCGACGCCATCACTATCCCAGAGTATTTCCAGAAGCGCTTCTTCACCAAGAACCCTGTTATCCGCTTCGCGTGCGCGGTGATAATTTTCGTGTTCTTTCTTGTGTATACCGCTTCTGCGTTCAGCAGCGGCGCTAAGCTGTTCAACTATATGTTCGGCACGGATTATACCCTGTCGCTTACCATCGGCGCGTTCATCATCATCTCTTACACGTTCCTGGGCGGATTCTTCGCGGTCTGCTGGACTGACGTGATACAGGGCATGCTGATGTTCGTGGCTCTGGTCGTGGTTCCCCTGGTGTGCATTTTCCGCACCCCGGACGCAAGCGCAGTGCAGTTCCTTGATTCTGCGGGCGCTGAGATCTCCAACTACCTCAACCTGTTTGAGGGCGTTGACGGCTCCATTGCGTGGACGACTATCCTTTCCGGACTTGCATGGGGACTCGGCTACTTTGGTATGCCGCATATCCTCGTCCGCTTCATGGCTATAAAGTCCAGCGACCTTATCAAGAAATCCAGAATAATCGCGACGATCTGGGTATTTGTGACCCTCGCTGCGGCTGTTCTCGTGGGAATTTTCGGCTACATATTCCTGCACTCCGCGGGCAATGAGGAGATGCTTGAAGCATTCACCAAGCTCGGCGATACTGAGAAGATATTCATGTTCCTCAGCAGCAACCTTCTGCCGGGCATAATCGCCGGAATCGTCCTTGCGGCTATTCTCGCCGCTATCATGAGCACGGCGGATTCCCAGCTCCTCGTAACTGCTTCCTCAGTCACAAACGATATGTTCAAGCTGTTCAAGAAGGACGCAAAGGACAAGACCCTCATGTGGATAAGCCGCGGAACCGTTATCGCGGTCGCAGTCATCGCGTACTTCATCGCACTCGACCCGAACAGCTCCGTTATGGGACTGGTTTCCTACGCATGGGCAGGACTTGGCGCAGCGTTCGGTCCGGCTATGCTCCTCTCGCTGTTCTGGAAGAGAATGACAATGAGCGGCGCGGTTGCCGGCATTATTTCCGGCGGCGCTGCGGTAGTCATCTGGGAGATGGTCCCGATAGTTTCCGGCGCTACGCTCTCTGCGGCCACCGGTATCTATTCGCTTCTCCCCGCGTTCGGAATCGCGCTTGCGGCTGTTATCATCGTGTCGCTCTGCACCAAGGTGGACGGCGATAAGGTGAACGAGCTGTTCGAGCGGTTAAAGACAAGCGGCTCCGAGGCTATCCAGTAAAACTAGCGCATAAATGCAAAGCCCGTCACAGTGGATTTCCAAGCCGTGACGGGCTTGCTGTGTCGGATTCTCCTGCCCGATTTTGGGCGCTGTATGTGTCAATTTATATAAAGCACTCCCGGGGTCCTGCGGGATTTTTGGTGATTTCGCAGAAAAAGCTCCGGGAATTTTATTTGCGCAACAGCTATGCAACAATGTGTCCCTTATGGGGTATACTGCCGCACAATGTCCATTGAAAAAAGGGGGAAAACCGTATATAATTATAGTTGGTGGTCAGTCGTGACTGACTGACGCCGGAAGGAGCGTGGGAATGAGTAATGAGAAAAAAAGCCCTCTGAAGCAATCACTGTGGGGCAGATTTTATCAGACGCTTATAACCTGGATAGTCTACTTCCTGTTCAGACCTAAGGTTGAGTGGGTCGATAAATCCGTGAAGAAACAGCTTAAGGGAAAGCCCGCCGTGTTCGTGTTCAACCACACGCACCACTTTGACGGAGCGTTCACCGGGGCTGTGCTCGGGCGGTACAAGCCGTATGTCCTCGTGAAGAAGAGCTGGTTCGACAAGAAAGGCGTCGGCACGATGATAGGCTGGTGCAGATGCTTCCCGATAGACCTTGACGGCGCGGACGCAAGCTGGTACACCACCGCAGAGGAGATAATCCGCCGCAATGGCTCCCTGATAATCTTCCCGGAGGGCGGAATCGCCCGGGAGGGAAAGATAGAGAAGTTCAAGCCCGGCGCGGCGCTGGTGTGCGCCTCGACAGGGGCGTGCGTAGTCCCGGCGGCGATCTACGGCGGCTATCACTCAGTTTTCGGCAGGCGGCAGAGAATGCTTGTCGGGAACCCTATCGAGAGCCATTGCCCTGAAAATATGCGCCACTCGCAGTACGCAAAGCAGCTCATGAAGCAGGCGGAGGAAAAAACCAAGAGGCTTTACGGGATCCTTGAACAGAAGTACGGCAAGACGGACACCTACACCGAGAGCTACGCTCCCGCAGGTTCCGAAGTTACACAGTAAACACGCGGCACAGCCGCAGGAAATTATTTTTTGAGAGGTAATAACAATGAACACAGAAATCGCAGAAAAGATCAAGAATATGCTGGTAGAGAACCTTCGTATCCCCGCTGACGAGCTGGAGTACACAAGCGAGCTGTTCGGCGACGACATCGGACTTGACTCCATCGACTCCATTGAGATCATCGCAGGCATCGACAACCTGTTCGGCGTACAGATGACAGGCGCCGCAAGAGAGAACTTCCAGTCTATCGAGACCCTCACCAAGTACGTTGAGGAGCACATGGGAGAATAATTCATGGGAAACGAAACTAGATGCGTTGTCACCGGTCTGGGACTTATCTGCGCGCTGGGCGACGGCACCGACAAGTGCTGGAGCGCGGCTTCCGGCGGCGTCACAGGTATCCGGGACGTAAAGACCTTCTCAACTGAGGGCTGCTACGCGCATAAGGGCGCAGAGGTAGCTGAAAGCTCCGCGGAGCTTTCCGGCGAGGACTACGACCGCAGCTCGCTGCTGTGCATAAAGGCGGCGGGCGAGGCTCTCGCAGACGCCGGTTACAGCGTGGACGCGGATAACTCCAGCCGTATCGGCGTTATCGTGGGCAACTGCGTCGGCGGCGCAGCAAGCATTGACAAGTACTACACGGACGAATTCAGGACGGGCTCCGCAAAGCCCTCCGATATTCTGAAAATGCCCGCTGCCGCTATCGCGAATAACGTTGCGAAGCACTTCGGGCTCAACGGGGCTACCGCGAACATCGTTAACGCCTGCGCGGCAGGTACGATGAGCCTTTCCTATGCGTGCGACCTTATCCGCGCGGGCAAGGCCGACGCATTCGTTGCGGGCGGCTCCGACAGCTTTTCTTCGCTTGCCTATGCGGGATTCCACGCGCTCCATGCGCTGGCTGAGAATGCCTGCTCGCCGTTCAACCACAGCAACGGCATTACCCTCGGCGAGGGCGCCGGTATCCTCATCGTTGAGAGCTACGAGCACGCAAAGGCTCGCGGCGCAAAGATCTACTGCGAGATACTCGGCTCCGGCGTAAGCTCCGACGCGCACCACATCACAGCTCCCCGCCCGGACGGACAGGGACAGATGAGCGCTATCCGCCGCGCTGTGAAGAACTCCGGTCTGGAGTTCACGGACATCGACTACATCAACGCCCACGGCACCGGCACGGCAAAGAACGACGAGGCGGAGTTCCTT
>CALBGD010000170.1 GCA_937893735.1 uncultured Clostridia bacterium
CATACAGCTTTTCCGGCGGTACTATGGATTCATGAGCTGCTATCTGGAACACGCTGTCCGCGGAAGTATACACGATAAGGTCGCCTGTTTTCAGGTGTTCCTCGCCGTAATCCGCGATGACCTTTGTTCCGCTGTACGGCTTGTTGCAGAGCACTCCCCTGCCGGTCGCCGCCTTGAATTTGTCGATGACCTCCTGCGGAAAACCCTCCGGGAATGTCGGGAACGGCTTTTCGGAAACCAGCCCGGAGATCTCCCAGTGCCCGGTGGTCGTGTCCTTGCCCTTTGAGCGCTCGGATATCCTCAGATACGCTCCGGAAGTCTCGCGAACCTTTTCACCTGCGGAAACTCCGTCGATATTGAAAAGCCCGAGCTTCTGCATATTGGGAACGCATAGCTTTCCTGTCTTTGCACAGGAACTCAGAGTGTTTGCCCCTGTATCCCCGAAATCCGCAGCGTCCGGCGCTGCGCCTACTCCAAAGCTGTCAAGTACGATAATAAAAACACGTTTTGCCATAATATCACCTCATCAGTTTTAAGCAGCCTGCCGCTTTTACTTTAGCGAGTCAGTTATCCTGCTCGCGGGACGGCAGGGGAAGCGGCGCTCCCATGCCTTCATATACTTCCAGCTCAGTGCCCGGGGCGACAATGACCATTCCGCCCCAGCTAAAGCGGATATTCAGCGAATTAACGCCGCTGTTGCAGATCACTCCGAGAAACTCTCCCGGCATGGAATGCTCTGAATGCGAGATGAACTGGATATTCCCATGCTTGTACGGAATGAACTCCACGGCATAATTCAGCGAAGCGACAAGGGTGGTGAAGTCGTAATCAAAATCCGTTATCCTGCCGAAAAACTCGCTTGCTCCGCCAGTGCCACGATACAAGCCGCATTCAAAGTAAAAGTCATGCTGGTCGGTGAACTCAATGTACAGTGAATTGTCACTGAGCCTGTCATACAGTGCTTTTTTCATGTCAGTGAGCTCTGAGGAAAGCTTCCTGTAATGTGCGGCTACCTGTTCCATGGCTTCTTCGATCCCGTGGTATTCCGCAAATTTCTCGAAGAGCCACATTGACCGCATAGGGTCATAGCACTCGCAGTGCATATCGCTTATCTTCACATGATACTCGGAGTTCAGCGTGTGCAGCACAAATGCTTCTTCGTCTGCGACATATTCCGCTTCCTCTATGAGAGATGTGTGTATCTCTGTTCCATCGGTGCACAGCGGGCTTATGTGACCGTATACTATTCCGCACGCCACATATCCCGCGCCGTCATAGCTAATATACCATTTATCAAGAACGATCATCGTTCCTCCTTGGAAGCGCTCAGCTAAAGCTGAAGCTCCTGAGCGACAGCATTCCGCTGACAGTGAAACGGAGCGAGAATGTTCCGTCTATCTTCTCCGCAGTCGGAGCAGAAACGGTCACGAACTCCGTAAGGCTCGCAGTCGGAGGTATCTCCACTTCTGCGATAATCTTTTCATTTTCAGCGCACGTTATCGTGAGTTTTACCGAAGACCCGGGATTAGAAGCGGCAATGCTGACGGAATTGTATGCCCTCAGTCGGCAGTGTTCAAATGTGATACTACTCTGCCAGTCGTTTATCAGCGCATATTCGTTAAGGTCGGCGTCTGCGTCAAATTTCACGCCGACATAATCCAGAGCCGTTGTTGCGGGAACCTCTCCGGATACCTCCGCGCCCTCGTATTCCGTGCCGTTTATCTGAATATCCAGCGTCCTGCGGATATCAGCTGACGAAGCTCCTGCCATCAGCGTATATTCGCCGCTGTAAAGTTCGAACCTGCCCGCTGCGTCATTCCAGAAGCTAAGGTCGTCTGTATTGAAGCTCAGTGTTACCGTGACAGTTTTCCCGTGGGGGACGAACACACGGCTGAACGCCTTTAGTGCCTTTTTAGGTGCGGTAAGCGGGAGCTTCGGCGATGAAACATAAAGCTGAACCACCTCGTCGCTGTCCATTCTGCCTACGTTTTCGAGCTGGAATGTTACTGTGACATCTTCACCAGCACCATAGGACGTTTTATCGGATTTGAGCGCCGTGTAACGGAATGCCGTGTAAGTCATTCCATGGCCGAATGGGAAAAGCGGCTCACCGTCATAATACAGATATGTAGAGCGTGTGCGAATTATATTGTAGTCCTCTATATCGCAAAGTTCGTCCGCGGATTTGTACCATGTTATCGGGCAGCGTCCCGCCGGGGAAATGTCCCCGAACAGCGTCTCGGAAACCGCAGTGCCCATTGCGGGTCCTGCGTGCGATATATGCATTACAGTAGCTGCATGGCAGTCAAGCTCATATGGATAGCCAGAAACAAGGAACAGCACAGCGTCAGGATTCACGCCGAGTACCGCGTCAAGGTTCTTCTGCTGTTTTTCAGGAAGTCGCAGATGCTTCCTGTCGATGGTCTCTCGTGCATTTATCATCGGATTGTTTCCGCAGAATATGACAGCCTGATGGGCTTCGGTGGCTGTTCTTCTGGCACGCTCTGTTCCATCGGAGAATATCTCAATGTTGAACTCGGAATTCTTCGGGGCGCGGAGCGCCGTAGATACAGTTATCTCCTCGTCACTGACATACAGGAATCTCTTCTGCCAGTTTTTAAAGCGGCAGTCCCTGCCGTTACGGTCGATGTAGAAAAGCTCATGAACGAACCACCCGAAGGGCTGGTCGGCT
>CALBGD010000171.1 GCA_937893735.1 uncultured Clostridia bacterium
TCACATATCTTCAAGGCTTACGTTCAGCAACTCCCTGCTGAGAGAGGAACACCTTTCAGATAAAAAATGCAATGATCTCTGTGAACTGTTCAATAAAAGCGATAGGATAAGAAACGGAATAATCATACACTCAGAGCTTCTGCTAGAATATTTGAAAACGAATTACCCGGGATTCTATTTCGTTTCCTCCACCACCAAAGTGCTGACGGAATTTCAACAATTCCTTAACGAAATAAAACGAGACGATTTTCTTTATGTCGTGCCGGATTTCCGGCTGAACAAGCTTCTGGAAAAGCTGGACGCACTGTCCGCACCTCAGAAAGACAAAGTAGAATTCCTATGCAACGAGTGCTGCTGGTTCGGCTGCAGGGAAAGAAAACTCTGCTACGAAAATGTAAGCCGCAAAAATCTCGGCGAAAACTGCCCCGACCATCGCTGTGCAGCGCCAGACGCAATGAAAGGGTACCGATTCTCTCAGGCAATGAAAAATCCGGGATTTATCGGCATAAACGATATTCAGAACATATATCTGCCAATGGGATTTTCTAATTTTAAAATCGAAGGAAGAGGGCTTGGCAGCGCGCTGATCCTTGAATTCCTGCTTTACTATATGACCAAGCCTGAGTATCAGCTTCATGTCAGGGAAAAAATATATCTGGACAGTATGCTTGATCTGTTCTGACCACAATTGATTGCCAGGCGTTAATGGCATCATCAGAAAAAGTGCTGCCAGATTTGACAGCACTTTATGTATATTCAGACTTCTATGATCTTGCCGACCACCGGAAGTTCAGCCGAATGAAACGGTATTGCCCTGCCGAATTTATTCTGCTTTAAAAGCGCGGTGTACTCGGAATAATTCTGATGCACCGGGAATCTAAGCAGCTCCATTCTCCCGGAAATTATCAGCTTCTGGCTGATCGAATCCGGTTCGGGAGCGCCGGTCATTACAGCCGCTCCGCCCCCTGCAAGAATACTTTCCGTGATGTTTCGTGAATATCCATTGTTCAGCTGCGGATCGCTCAAAAAAAGAATATCGCACGTAACGCCCGGAGTGTACTTCTTGGCATAAAGCTTTTTTGCCTTGAACCAGCGGTGTTCCGAAAGTTCGTTCAACTGGGTGATGAAATGCTCGTCGCCGCAGCAGGTGAGATCAGGAAAATTCTCATTGAAAAGCCGCAGCAGTTCAATGCCTCTTCCGTATTTCGGCACTGGAAAAACTATTGTTTTGTGCAAATCCTTCATCTGTGAAACTGCGGATAATATTTCATCACAGCATTCCGTAAAGCTGCGGCTGTCGTACCCGTATGCGCAGTCAATAACTGCAATATCAGCTGTGCTTCCACGGATCGGGTCGCACTGATACATCAGCGCGTTTTCAGTGTAATCTCCGGAAAACAGCAGCTTCTTTCCGGCAATGTTAAACTCATACCACACAGCGCCCTGACAATGACCGCTTCTGCCATGTGTAAATTTAATGCCTCCTATCTCTCCGTTCAGTTTTTTCAGCGCAATGGAGTATTTCGGTTTGAACGGAAGCTGCTCCAGAGCAGGTGCAGCCGCAACTATAACTCCGGAAAAACCACGCTCATAAAGCCACGGAAGCGCGCCTGTATGGTCGGCATGGGAATGCGTCAGGAACACATATTCAAGCCTCTTTATCTCATTTTCCGTGAGATCCGGAAACGGGCTTTCAGCCCCGGCTCTTACACCGCAGTCAACGAGAAACGGGGCTGTGTAATCCACAAGGAAGCAGTTTCTCCCGTGCTCGCCGCAGCCGCCGGCTATTTTCAATCTCATATCAATTCTCCTTCTATCTGCCCCAAAGTGATAAAAAACAGC
>CALBGD010000172.1 GCA_937893735.1 uncultured Clostridia bacterium
CTCCCATGTGCGCTTCTGACCGCTGACGTCCATTGTGACGGTGGCAGTGATATGCTCGCCCTGAGTATAGTGAGCCTCCACAAATTTCAGCTTGCCCTGCGGCTCCAGATAGGTCTTTTCGAAGATATCGTATATTTCACTGGGGTGGAGCTCCTTGTGCTGATGGTCGGACACTCCCTTGACAACATAGCCGAAATGCTCGCGCATCTTAGGCGGCATGATAATGCCGTAGGTCTGCTCCATGAGGAATCCGATACCGCCCTTGCCGCTCTGGCTGTTGATGCGGATAACGTCGCCCTCGTATTCTCTGCCGATATCGTGCGGATCGATCGGGATATAGGGAACGTTCCAGTGCTCCGGATCCTTCTCGTCGCGCCACTTCATGCCCTTTGCGATAGCGTCCTGGTGTGAGCCGCTGAACGCCGCGAATACAAGCTGACCGCTGTACGGCATACGCTCGTAAACGTGCATTCTGGTGAGCCGCTCGTAGATGGAAGCCAGCTCCGGCAGATTGCTGAAATCAAGGTTCGGCTCAACGCCGTGGGAGTACATATTGAGCGCCAGAGTTACAATGTCCACGTTGCCGGTGCGTTCGCCGTTTCCGAACAGAGTGCCCTCAACACGGTCTGCGCCTGCGAGCAGTCCGAGCTCCGTGTCCGCGATACCGCATCCGCGGTCGTTGTGCGGGTGGAGGGAAATTTCGAGGGATTCCCTGTTGTGCAGCACCTTGCACATATATTCTACCTGCTGTGCGTAAACGTGCGGGAGGCTCTCCTCGACCGTAACGGGCAGGTTGATGATCACCTTCCAGTCGGGAGTAGGCTGCCAGATGTCGATAACTGCGTTGCATATCTCAGCCGCGAATTCCGGCTCTGTTCCGGTGAAGCTCTCCGGGGAGTACTCAAAGCGGAAGTTTCCGGGGGTCTTTTCGCGGTATTCCTTGAGGAGCTTCGCGCCGGTAACGGCGATACCGATTATCTCCTCCTTGCTCTTGCGGAACACCTGCTCGCGCTGTGCCACAGAAGTGGAGTTATACAGATGAACGATAGCGTTCTTGCAGCCGTCCAGCGCCTCAAAGGTCTTTTTGATGATGTGCTCGCGGCTCTGGGTCAGCACTTGAACGGTAACGTCGTCCGGAATGAGGTTCTGCTCGATAAGCGCGCGGCAGAATTCGTATTCCGTCTCAGAAGCCGCCGGGAATCCTATCTCTATCTCCTTGAAGCCGACCTCTACCAACTTCTTGAAGAACTCCAGCTTCTCGTCAAGGCTCATAGGGATAATGAGCGCCTGATTTCCGTCGCGGAGGTCAACGCTGCACCACTTGGGCGCTTTCTCAATGTAGTCCTTCTCAGCCCAATCCATGCATCTGAACGGAGGCATGAAATATCTTCTTGCGTACTTGCTTGCTTGTGTCATTGCTCTCTTTCCTTTCCGGGCAAAGCCCCGCGCCATCGCGCGCAAAATATAGATACAGACGAACTGTTGAACTGCATTACCGCAAATAAAAAAGCTCCATCTCATAAAGAGATGAAGCTGAAAACTCCACGGTACCACTCTCATTGGCAGAAAACTGCCCACTCGTACACATCAGACAATGTGCCTCTCGATAACGGGAGAAACCGTAACGGCTTAGTTAGTTGCCTGTTCAGCCGTTCTGCTCAAGGAGGAGCTATGACCCTGCCGCTCTGCCGGCTCGCACCAACCGCCGGTTCTCTGGAAGTGCTCCAGGGCTTTGTTTCCTTTCGTCGCATTTCAACATATTCTATAAAGATTATATCACGCGATTTCCCTTTTGTCAAGGGGTGGAAGTAAATTTTACGGCGTTTCTACGCTGATATCCTGCTGTCCATGTTGAACACCAGCTTCCACCTGCCGTTCCTTTCCAGCCATGTGGAGGTTATGTGGAACTTCCCGGAAAGGTCGGCATTTTCCGGCTTCCCGGCGGCGGTGGTTATGACGTAATGCACCTGAACCATTCCCGGAGCCTCGCACACGGTTTCAAACCCCTCTATCTCAAACGAAGCGCAGTCAAATTTGCGGATTATTTCCGCATAATCCGCCCCGGAGCAGCGGAATCCCCCGCAGACCATAACGGCTTTCTCGTCCACAAGCTCCAGAAACGCCGTCTTATCCCGCGCCTGAGCCGCGCGCCACATCTTTTCTTCAAGTTCTCTTATAAACATTGTAGTACCTCTCTGTAACTTTTTCCTGTGAATCATTATAAGACTTGCCGCACAGCCTGCGGCTATGGCAACCGCCAGCGCTATAAACGCAGACGGAATCCATATAAAGGCAATGCCGAATCCAGTCCCCGCGTTCATTCTGCCATAATCCGGGTTGAACAGCTCAAACGCTCAGTTCCACCATCTCAGCCCGTATGCCAGGATAAATGCAGGAACCGTCAGGCACACAGAGCAAACGCACTTTAAAACAAGCCGCCGTACATTCCCTGAAAAAATCAGCGCCGCCAGAATCAGCGCCAGCACCGGGCACAGATAGTACGCCTCGCTCCACACCGCAGCCCCGAAGGATACATATGTCAGGCAGAGCGCCGGACACAGGATTCCCTCGACAGCCGCCAGCGCATTCAGTACCCATTCCTTTTTCATGTCAGCCATTTCACCCCCCGCAGCTCCCGCAAGGTCTCCACCGTTTCCCGTACCGCCTGAGCCGCCGCGTCGATTTCCTCAGCGGTATTCCGCGCTGAAACAGTGAGCCTGAGCGAGCCTTTGAGCATTTCCCCCGGAACCCCCATAGCCCTCAGCACATGGGAGGGCTCCTCCTCGCCGCTGGCGCACGCGGAACCCGAGGAAGCGCACACGCCGCGCAGGTCAAGCCCCAGTACGAGGGATTCCCCCTCAACTCCCGCAAAGGAAACATTCACATTCCCCGCAAGCCTGCCGGAAGCACTGCCGTTCAACCTGCTCCCGGGGATCTCCAGCAGAGCCCTTGTCAGCCTGTCCCGCAGCCCGCGCACATATTCTGTGTCGCGCGCAATATTCCCGCAGGATATCTCCAGCGCCTTTCCCATAGCGGCTATCGCGGCGGTGTTTTCCGTGCCGGAGCGCATACCGCTCTCCTGACCGCCGCCGAAAATCAGCGGCTCCAGCGGAACGTCCCGGCGGCAGTACAGGAATCCAGCCCCGCGAATCCCGCCAAATTTATGTGCAGAGACCGACAGCATATCACAGCCGATGTCCTCCACGTCAAGCGGGATATGCCCCGCCGCCTGAACCGCGTCCGTATGGAATACCGCGCCGCATTTTCTGCACAGCTCCGCGATTTCTTTTATCGGCTGAATGGTGCCGACTTCGTTGTTCGCCGCCATGACTGACGCAGCCGCCGTATTTTCATCAATCAGCTCCCTTGCCTGCGCCATGTCGATGAATCCATCGCTGTCAGCCCCGATATACTTCACCTCGAAGCCCTCCGCTTCCAGAGCCTTGCAGGTATTCAGCACAGCCGGGTGCTCAATAGCTGTGGTGACTATCCTGTTTCTCCCGGCTCTCCTGCCGGAAAGCGCCGCCGCCCTCAGCGCCATGTTATCCGATTCTGTCCCGCCGGAGGTGAAATATATCTCGTCCGGCTTAGCGCCTATCGCGCGGGCGCACCTTTCCCGCGCCTCTATTATCGCAAGAGCCGCGCGCCTGCCCTGCGCGTGTATCGACGAGGGATTCCCGCAGCACTCCGTCAGAAACGGCATTGCCGCTTCAAGAGCCTCCGGCAGCACCGGAGCACTCGCCGCATTGTCAAGGTAAATCACCGCGAAGCCCTCCTTATTTTGTCGATAGTCCATTCCCACTCCGGGAAATCCCGCCGGATACGCGCTTCAAACCGCCCGCACAGCTCCCGCCGGAGCTCCGGGTGTTCCCTCATCTGCTGCTTTGCTCCCCACAGATGTGTGTAGTTCTCCTGCGGGAAGAACAGCATATCCTTGTCCAGCAGGGTTTTCACACCGATGCCGGTGTATTCCGCGCACATGGCCGCCATACGCTGCTCCGCGAAAACCATGTACCTGAGCCATTCCCCGCACCTGTCTGCGGACTTCATGAACGCGACAGCCTGCGAGGTGTAGAACTCCTTGAAGCTCTCGTCCGGGACGTAGAAAAACGCAGTGTTCAGCGGAAGTACCTCCCGGCTGAAATCCGGTATGCTGTGCCCCCTTGCCGAGAAATACTCCAGCGGCGGGTAAATATCCGGATTAAGGTCCTCCCGGTGGGCCGCGATTATCTCCATGCCGAATTCCGGCTTGTTCCACACGATGAAATCCGTATCTATCATCACGCATGGAGCCTCCATCTGCTTCATCGCAAGGAGCTTCCCCGCCGCCCAGAACATAACCGGGTCAATGCCGTCAAGGTCGTCCGGAACGGTGTCCCGCAGCTCGTCCCAGACTGTCTCCAGCCCTGAGCTTCTGATGTATTCCGCCGCCGGGCGGTCCGTGTAAAGGAAGATACGGCTGCCGTCCCTGCGCCAAGTCAGCGCGGAGAGAACAGCGCAGTAAAGGTCAAAATCCTCTAAAGCAAAAGCCCCGTTATTTTTCGCGAAAAACGGAGCCGTAGAAATTATATGAAATGCGTCCAAGGCATATCCTTTCTGTCAGATGATGTGGATACCATAGCCGAAGCAGTCCAGCGGGCATTTACGCAGGCATTCGTACATTATTCTGTCGTATTCCTCAGCCGTCATGCCGTTCCAGCCGCAGAAGCTGCCATAAGCTCCGCCGAACGACCCGAAAATCGGAAATGAACCGCCGAAAGACCCTCTATTAAACGAGCCTAGCAGATAAGCCCCCGAGCCGAACACATATGACCCGAACCTGAACGACCCACCCCGGAAAGAGCCTCTGAAGCTCCCGCCGAAGCGCCATTCCCACTCCCATTCCCAGAGCCGGAATTTTCTGAAGCTGCCAAATCCGCTCCCGGAATAGCTCCCGGAAAGGAAACTGCCGTAATATCCCGAGCCGGAGAAAAAGCCGCCAGCGCTCCCAGAGCCTGCGCCAAAGCTGCCAGCAAATCCGGAGCCCGCAGTATACGATGTGCCCACCGCACCAGAGCCAGAAAAACTCCCAGCGTTAGGCACGCTGTGTTCCGCCGCCGGAATTCCGCAGAACACCTCGCGGCGGTCAGGGGTTTCTTTCCCGAAAGCCCTTGAAAGCTGAACGTCAAGGTCAGGAGAATCCGGGTCCAGCTTTTCGAGCTTGTCCGCGAATGCTTCGCCGCCGTGCTCCCTGAGCCATTCGATGAGTCGTCCCCCGAGGAAATATCCCCTGAGTGCAGCTATATCAAAATTATCCGCGATCTCAGCCGCGTCAGATATCCTGCACCTGTTGAACCACAGACAGCAGTCCACGGAGCCACCCCCTCTGCTCAGAAATAAAGCCTTCCCCATCGGCTTTGCCCTATTTTATCACTCATATGCTATTATATCATAACTTCGAAAATAATGCAACAAAAAATATAATATTTGTTGCATTTACACAACGGTAATTGAACCCGAAAACAAAACAGCCGGAGCTGTCGCAGTCGGCTGTCTATTCGTGGAAATTGCGTTTCTTGCTGCCTATCATAAGCTTCATCATGACCGAAACGACTGTCCTTTTTATTGAGGAAACAAGCTGCTTTTCCTCCGCCGTGAACCCGTCGTAGTCAAGCCCGGCAAGCTCCGGCATATCAATGTATCTTGACGGGATCTCAGCCCCGGCAAGCCTTGCGAGCTCGGTGCAGCAGCGCCGGCACTGGCAGGCGTTGAACCGCTTAAGTATCTCCGGCGCGGTATTTTCCGCCACGATCTTTGTAAGGTCGCGGGAGACCATCGCACTCTCGTCGCGGGTCATTTCCTGTGCCTGCCGCCGAATTATACGCGTCAGCGGCTCTATCCTGCGGAGCTGCTTCGGAATACGGCTTTTCCCCGCCGCAATGACCTGATTATCCGCCGCCGCGACATCTTTCATCAGCTTCATGACGCTCGGGGTCTTTATCGACTGATACTCCGGCTCCTCATATTCCGGTTCCGTATGCACCTCAGATTCCCTGCGCCCTTTTCCTGCGGAATTCCGTGTTTTTTCAGCAGATTTCGCCGATTTCCCAGCACAATTCCCCGCCTTGGTTTTTTCGCGCTTCTTCTCTGTAACTAAAACCACGTCTTCATGGCCGCCCATATCGTAATGCTCAGAAAACAGATCCTTGCACTCCGTCATTTCATAACGGGTTCCGGAAACTGCTCGCCAGTGAGTTCCGTGATAAAGCTTCTGTACTCGCCCGCTACCTTTGATTTTGGCGCATAGGTCAGCACGCTCTCTCCGTGCGCGGGAGCCTCCGCGATGCAGACACTCGCGCTTATTCTGCTCTTGAAAATCTTGGTATCAAGCTGCTCCGCGATAACATTCGCAAGGTCCTCGACATCTCTTGTCAGCAAAAGTCTTGGGTTATACTTGTTGAACAGGATTCCTCCGACCTTAAGTGCCTTGTTGTAGTACCTCTGGACTGCAAAAATGGTCTGTTTGAGCTGAGCGATTCCCTGAAGGCTGAGTATCTCGCACATCATAGGAATAACGAGCTCGTCTGCCGCAGTGTAGGCGTTTATCGTGAGCACCGACAGAGCCGGGGGCGTGTCCAGAATTATATAGTCGTAGTTATTCTTGATAGTTGCAAGCTGCTCTCTGAGGATATATTCTCTGCCGACCCCGGTGAGCTCCAGCTCAACGCCCGAAAGCAGAATATTCGAAGAGATAACGTCGCAGATCTCGCCATGCTGAACGGCTTCTGCAATGTCGCAGTTCTCCTTGAAAACGTCATAGATGGTGTAGGTGTCCTCGGACTCCACGCCGAGGGAAAAACTGAGGTTTCCCTGCGGGTCAAGGTCGATGGCGAGGACCTTTTTGCCAAGGCTGGCAAGCCCTCCGCATACGGCGCTGCAAGTCGTGGTCTTTCCTACGCCGCCTTTCTGGTTAGTGAATGTAATTACCTTTGCCAATATGTATTACCTCCAAGGTTTTGTTTTACACTGGAGCCACGCTCCGTTTTCCATGTTTATAACATCACAAGGGCGCACAAGTCTGTCCGCCCTCGTAAGTTATTTTGAGCCGATCAGAAGCCCTCCGGATCTATGTACTCGTCCGTTGCGCTGTCCTCCGGAATATAGATATGATAGTTTGTCTTGCCATTCTTCTTTACGAAGTACATTGCCGTATCCGCGAAGGAAAGCAGTTCGTTGACGTCCTCAGTGTGGTCGGGGCAGAAAGCAACGCCGATACTTGCCTTTACGTCAATGTGCATGGAACCGTCTGCGGTGTCATAGCCTGAATACAGCTCGTTGATGATATCCATTGAGATGTTCTCGATGTTGTCGATATCCTCCTGATTGGTGAAGCATAGTACGAACTCATCGCCGCCGAAGCGTCCTGCGAATCCGCCCCTGTCGTCGACCTTCTTGCGGATAGTGTCAGCCACGAATCTGATTACCTCATCGCCGACAGTATGACCGTAGCGGTCGTTGATAAACTTGAAGTCGTCTACATCAATGAAGAGTACCGCAACGCGCTTTGTACCGCGGCGTTCCACCTCGGAAGTGAGGTTTCTGATGAATGTGTTTCTGTTATAAAGCTGTGACAGGAAGTCGTAGCTTGCACGCTCGGAAAGCTGAAGCTCCAGCTTCTTTTCGTTGTCGATATCCGTCATGACGCCGATAACTCTCAGCGGCTCGCCGAGACGGTCGGTCACGCAGTTCGCACGGAGGGATACCCAGATGACCGCGCCGCTCTTGGTGCGGAGCTGATACTCAGCGCTGTAACCATTCTTATTCTTAAGGAGCTGATTGATGTCGCGCTTGTACTTTTCGGCGTCCTCTGGCTCCATCAGGGAGTCTATGAACTTGCCGTTTGAGAGGGTGGCCTCCTCAGTGTTGATATCGAATTTCGCCAGCATATTTGGCGAAGCGTACATTCTTTCCTTGTGGAAATCCCACTCGAAAAGCATATTGTCAGACAGCTCCGCAATGGTGCGGTGGCGCTCCTCGCTGAGGAATACCTCGTCCAGCAGGTCGTTGAAGGAGGTCTGTATCTGACCGAGCTCGCTCTTTCTGTTGGTGATCTTGAAGCGGATATCCGTAGCGCCCTCTGCGTCGGAGATCTCCGTCATGGTCTTAAGCATTCCGTTCATATTGCCGAGGAATCTGCCGATAACGACCAGCGAGCATACCGAGAATACGACCGCGCCAGCCGCAACGACTACCCAGCCGAGGAGGTTTGTGGTCATGGAGAAGCTGCCGAACGCGCCGTTTTCAGCAACGCCAGCCCATCTCCAGTTCATTATGCTCTTGTCGATAAGGCCGAGGTAATATGTATATCCGCCTGCGGTTTCGCTTACGGACTTGATATCGGTGCTGTTCTTGAGGTCGCTGTAACCGCTGTTGCTGGTGTCGAAGAACTGCGACATACTCGTGTTGAGCGCATTGCCGCTGAAATCTCTGCTGATCTGACCGTTTCCGGTAAAGTTGATTGCAACGCCGTTCTTGTCAACCAGCATGAAGTGACCGCCGGAAAGGCCGTCGAATCTGCCGTTAAGGGTGTTCATCAGACCGCTTCCCTCGCCTGCCGAAACGATGGCAACAACATAGCCGGCTTCGCCAGTAGCAGTCTCGGAGGGGATAGCGTCGGCAACGAAAATAGCGTCGCCGTAGCTGGTCCAGGTGAGCATCTCGGAAACAGAGGGCATATTTATAACGCCCTGGTCGTTCATCGGGAGGTTCTCAAAGACGCCGCCCGCGGTGCCGTTAACTGCCTCGATAACGGTGCCGCCCGCGTCGAGTATCATCATATCAAGGAAGTCAGGGTTTGCACTTACTGTTGCAGCAAGCATTCCGGAGGCGCTGCCCATTCCATAAGCGGAATCAATGGCAGTCTCGCTCTTTGCAGCCGCCTTGACTACTGTGAGGTAGCCGTTAAAAAGCTGCTTTACAGCCGCAGATTTGGACTCTGAAACACGCTGGAGCGTGTTCTCCTTGACGGATCTTTCATAGCCCATGATGGAAAATGATCCGATCGCACCGACAATCACTGCAGGTATGATAGAAAATACCAGCATGATCACTGTTAGGACGATCTTTAGCTTGAAGTTGCCCATACTGTCTTTATCCCCCTGAATTAGTTATTTATATATCTTCATCCTCATCGTCGTCGTTCAATTTTGCACGCTGGAGAAGCTGCTGCTGGTTTATGTACCTTCCGATGGCGTCCTCCTGTGCGGCGGTGAGATTTTCGAATGCACAGCCATAGCCGAGAACTTCGTCCCCGTTCTTCTGCACCCTGAGGATACGAGCCATGGTGTTGAGCTTGTATTCGTCCATAAGTTCGATCTCAACGCACACGCAGTCGTCCACTGCAAAGCCGAAATCGCATTTCATGAATATTCCGCCGACATTTATATCCTGAATGGATATTTCCGGCGGTACCTCAAATCTTATGGCTTCCTCGTCGCGCACGACGAAAAGCGCCCTGCCCGAAAGTTCGACCTTTATCTTGAAATATCTCCTGCGCTCCTCAAGAATGCCGTTCTGGTCCGCCTTCAGCAGTGTTATGTTCATCTGGCGGTTGTGTGACATCACGACATCTCCGGCGTACTTAATGCGTTCGCCGGCCTTTAAGTATGTGATGACCGTTACCCTGGTCCCGCGGTCAAGCTCGGGCATTCCCTTGCCCTTTATGATGAGAATGCTCTCATCGCTGCTGTCTATGTTGTTCGGGAAAACAAAACCTCTCTCCGAGGACAGAACCTGGGAGCCATCCTGGGCGAGAACGTCTATTTTCACTATTTTATTTCCAAAAAGCAATAGCACCAATCCTCTTTATACTTGATATTCTGGCACAGAGAACCATGCTGAGCAGTTAAAAGCCGAAATGAAGATCCGCTGATAAAACGTTTACTCAAACAAATGAACAGAATACGTCAGAATACTCTTGTTTATATTATACAATAAAAGCTGCAAATAAATCAAGGCATAACGTGAATTTTCTAATAATTGAACAAATTTTTTTTATTTTTTTGGGTAACATAACAAACCGCTGTTATTTCATGCCTTTTTTGTCTTGATTTTAAATCGCCTGCCTATTCCCCTTGCGAGCCTGTCGCGGAGCTGCATGGGCGTTCCGCAGAGGAACTGCGTCTTGTCGCAGATTATGGTATCCGGGATATCGTCCGACTTCTCCGCCGGGAAGATATAGAAGCTGTGGCTGCATTCATAAGCGGAAGCCACCTTTTCGTATGGGAGCACGACCGTCTTTGCGTTGACGTCATGCACCGCCCCGGAAGCCCGCGCGGACATTTCCTCACGCTCCGGGGGACGGTAGCCGTCTGCCTCTGCGTTATCCGGGGAGCTTATCGTGAGTACTATCTCCTTATCGCCAGTGAAATCCGCGTTTATCACCCTGCCGAAGCTGTCCTCCAGCCTATCTGCGCGGCGGTTGAAATATTGTATGCGCATATTGTGCGGAAGCGTGGCGCATATCAGGAACAGCACGCCGAATATCGCAGTGAGCACCCACTCGCTGCACCATATGGCCGCCGCCATCAGCAGGAACTGCACCGCCGCCGCATAATAGCACGCAGTCTGGAGCGGTCTCACCTTCAGCAGATACATGAAATCTGAAAAGGAGCGTATTCTTGCCATGGTGCATTCAGTCTCACAGACCAGCCTGCCATCGTCGGACGGGTTGTTCTCTGCGTTGAATTCCTCGAACATACGCGTAAGCTTTGCTTCTGTGGATTCAAGTATTTCTTCCTGTCTTTTGCTCTTGAACATATCTTATCCTTTCGCGGGAAATCGTCATCGTATATTCATAGTATATCACATCTCCAGGAAAAATTCAATGTATTTTATATGAAATGCCAAAAGAGCCTCTGTCATATTGCACGACCGGAACCGCGGGTTCCGGGGAGTATTCCGGCATTATGACGGCTAATTATTACAAAACGGATACAATTTTCCCCGAAAGCATTACAATAACCGCAAAACTGTTGACAATCCACCCCATTTGGAGTATATTATTATAGTGAAGATCTGTGTAATCATACACAGT
Organism: uncultured Clostridia bacterium; assembly: GCA_937893735.1. GTDB lineage: Bacteria > Bacillota > Clostridia > Oscillospirales > Ruminococcaceae > CAG-115. Next base: position 11,075 of record CALBGD010000172.1, read on the forward strand.
TGAGTAAACATATCATACAAAGAACAATTTAGGAGAACAGCCAATGATCAAAGAAACATCACTGTGCATGGGCTGCATGAACGACAAGACCTACGAAGGGCCATGCAAGCTGTGCGGATACAGCGACAGCACGCCCTGCATACCCACATACCTCACCCCCAAGACATTTCTGGCGGAGCGCTACATCGTCGGAAAGGTGATAAGCTACAACGGCGAGGGCGCAGTATACATCGGCTACGACACGGCGGCAGGCGCCAAGGTCACGATAAAGGAATTCATGCCGGATACCCTCTGCTCCCGCAAAAAGGGCGAGACCGAGGTCACCGTTGACCCCTCTGCGGCGGCGCTGTACAAGACCTATCTTTCCGAGTTCATCGACCTTAACCGCACCCTGATGAAGCTGCGCGGTATATCCCATATCCAGACCGTTCTGGACGTATTTTACGAGAACAACACAGCCTACGCCGTATTCGAGTACATCAACGGCATTTCCCTGAAGACATACCTCGCGAATTCCTCCGGTGAGATCCCGTGGGAGCAGGCAAAGGAGCTGTTTTCACCGTTCTTTACAACGCTGAGCCTTGTGCACTCCGCAAACATAATCCACCGTGGAATTTCGCCCTCCACTATCTTTGTCACCGACAAGATGGAGCTGAAGCTCACTGGATTCGCCATATGCGCCGCCCGCACCACCGGCACCGAGATACCCTGCGAGATGTTTGCAGGATTCGCCGCTCCAGAGCAGTACATGAACGAAATAAACGGCACATGGACTGACGTTTACGGAGTTGCCGCAGTGCTCTACCGCTGCCTTACCGGCTGCACCCCCACCGAGGCGATAGCCCGCAGCGGCGGCAGCCTGATGGAACCCATGATGATAAACCGCAACGTCCCTGCGAATATCTCAGCCGTGATAATGGAGGGTCTGAAGCTCTCCCCGGACGAGCGTATCCGCACCGTGACCGAGTTCGTTGACCGGCTCTTCAGCCAGCCCCGCCCTGCGGAAAGCACCCCCGCTGAAAGACAGAAGCTCACCCGCCGCGAGCAGAAGCAGCGCAAGGAGCGCGCCAAGACGATAGCCGTGCTCGTCATCGCCGGAATAGTTGTCGCAGCGTTCGTTGTGACCTTCGTGCTGACGCTTAACGGAACATTCTCCGGAGCAAACAGCTCCAGCCAGCCGGAGACCTCAGAGGTCACGGCAGAAGCGCTGACCTCTGAGCCGGAGCAGACCGAGCCTGCCGACACCACGTCCCAGCAGAGCCAGCCGCAGGAACCCGAGGCTGAAACGTTCCTCATGCCGGATTTCTCCGAGAGAAGCTACGACTATGAGGTCGAGAGATACAGCGGCACGTTCACATTCGTGCCGACCTACGAGTATTCCGACAGATACGCCAGCGGCATGATGTTCGACCAGAGCATCGAAGCCGGAAGAGAGGTCACCTCCGGAATGACCGTAGCGGTCAAGGTAAGCAAGGGACCCAGCAAGGTTGCCCTGCCCGACTACACCGGAAAGACCCCGGACAAGTACATCAGCGACCTGAACAAGCTCAACATAAAGTACTCCGTAAAGACGGAGCGCTCCAACGCCGCCGAGGACGGACAGGTATTCAAATGCAGCGTTGAGATAGGCGACCTTGTTGACGTTGAAAACGGTCAGGAAGTCGTGGTATACTGCGCCGAGAACTATCCTCCCACAGTCGAGGAGAACGACGGAACCGTTGAGCCGTGGGGAACCAGCGAGGGTATCCCCGTAACAGACGAGATAATCGTAGAATAACGCGGAGGAGCAAACTGCATGGAGCTGGATCTTGGAGAGATAAGAAAGAATATAGACATAATAGACGATCAGCTTCTTGAGCTGTTCAAGAAGCGTATGGGGCTGACCTGCAAGGTTGCTCAGTACAAGGCGGAGCACAACATGGTCGTGTTCCAGAGCGAGCGCGAAAAGGCGATAATCGCCTCCGTGCGCGACCGCTCCCCGGAGGAGCTGAAAAGCTCCGCGGAGTTCCTGTTCACCAACATCATGGACATATCGAAGTGCGGTCAGAACAACACGATAACTCCCGCCGTGCCGATACCCCATGTTTCAGAGATAAAGCGCGACCCCAATGTTGCAGTTCAGGGCATAGCCGGAGCCTATGGTCATGCGGCGGCGCAGAAGCTGTTCAGCGATGGCAGGATAACATTCCATGCAAGCTTCGCCGAAGTATTCGAGGCTGTGGAGCGCGGCGAAGCCGACTACGGCGTTGTGCCGGTAGAAAACAGCACCGCCGGCGAAGTCACCGCAAACATGGAGCTGCTTGAAAAAAACGGAGTCTACATCAACCGCACCGTGACCGTACCCTGCACACACGTCCTCGCCGCAAAGCACGGCGTAAGCGAGCATGATATAAAGATACTCTTCGGGCACGAGCAGGCTATACGCCAGTGCGGAGAATACACCGCCTCCCGCCCGGAGCTCACCGTTATCCCATATGCGAACAACGCCATGGCTGCGCAGATGGTTGCGGAAAACCGCAGCAATGAGCTTGGCTGTATCTGCTCCCGGGAGTGTGCGGAGCTCCACGGTCTGGACATCGTGAATCCCGCGATAGCCGCCGACCCGAACAATGCGACAAGATTTATATGCATCTCAAAGAATATCGAGGTCTATGACGGCGCGGATACAATTTCAGTTTCCGTTTCGCTGCCGCACATTTCCGGTTCGCTCTACCGTATGCTCACCAAATTCGCGGTGAACGAACTCGACCTCACCAAGATAACCAGCAAGCCGCTCCCGCTGGAGTTCCGCCGGGACGAGAACGAGGTGATGTTCTACCTCGAGTTCCGCGGGAACATCGACCAGCCCGTAGTGCTCCGCCTGCTGAACAACTTTGAATCCGAATATGGATATTTCCGCCTGCACGGAAACTTCCTCGCGATAAACTGACGGAGGGCTTATGTTTTCCGCTTTGATACTCGCAGGAGGCAGCGCCTCCAGAATGAACGGAATAAACAAGCAGCTCACTCTCCTTGACGGAGTTCCCGTTGTGATAAGAAGCGCGCTTGCATTCCAGCGCTCCGCAAAGGTCTCGGAGATGATCCTCGCAGTACCCGCCGGACAGGAGGAGCGCTACCGCAGTCTTTGTCAGGAATACGGCGTGGACAAGCTGCGCGCCGTCACCGCCGGGGGCTCCACCCGGGCGCTGTCTGTGAAAAGGGCGCTGGAGCAGGTCTCCCCGGAGTGCGGATATATAGCGATACACGACGGAGCCCGCCCGCTTATCCCAACCGAGGATATCGACCGGGTGCTCTCTGACGCGGTGGAATTCGGCGGAGCGATTGCCGCCGCTCCCGTGACGGATACGATAAAGCAGTGCTCCGGCGGATTTGTGGGCTCCACACCGGACAGAAGCGCGCTTTACGCCGCCCAGACCCCGCAGGCATTCCGGAAGGAGCTGTACCTCTCTTGCCTTGAACGGCTGGGAAGCCGCGCGGAATCCCTCACGGACGACAGCGCCCTGCTGGAGCTGTGCGGCGAGCAGGTTCACATCCCTCCCGTGACCGCCTGCAACATGAAGATAACCCGCCCGCAGGATATCGCAATAGCCGAGGCGGTCCTGCGGCAGAAATGAAACGAAAGGAGCAAGCCCCCAAGTGTTCAACATTCTGGTAGTAGACGATCAGGCGCACATACGCCGCCTGTACGAATACACCCTTGAAAAGAACGGCTACAAGCCGTATACCGCCGGAGACGGCGCCGAGGCGCTGAGGCTCCTCGAAAACACGCACATCGACCTTGTGATACTCGACCTGATGATGCCCACGATGGACGGCTATGCCTTTTTAAAGACGCTCCGGGACAACGGAAGCAGCATTCCGGTGCTGATAATCACCGCCCGGGACAGTGCGCAGGATATACGCAAATCATTCCTGATGGGCACGGACGACTTCATGGTGAAGCCGGTGGACGACGTGGAGATGATACTCCGGATACGCGCTCTGCTGCGCCGCTCCAAGATATCCGAGGAGCAGGAGATAACCGTAGGAAGCACGAAGCTGATTTACAACTCGTTCACGGTGGTTCAGGACGGGGTCGAGCTCCAGATACCAAAGAAGGAATTCCAGATCCTGTTCAAGTTGCTTTCATTCCCGAACAAGACTTTCACCCGCGCACAGCTCATGGAGGAATTCTGGGACATGGACAGCGAAAGCGAAGCGCGCACCGTGGACGTCCACATCAACCGCCTGCGCGAGCGCCTGAAGGACAACCGTGATTTCCAGATAGTCACCGTGCGTGGACTTGGCTATAAGGCGGTAAAGACCCCGCAGGAGCAGCCATGAAGCTGAAAAAAACCAAAGAACAGCCCACGCACATAAAGCTGAAAAAGCGCAGATACCCTGCCCTCACCCGTCTGGGACTTAAACTCAGCCTGCTTATCCTGATGATAACAGTCTCAGCAGACGTGCTCTCGTTTACCGCGCGCATTGCGATAGACATGGTGGTATCCAACGGAAGCAGCGACACCGAAAACATCATAGCCGCCGTAGTCAGCAGCATAATTATAGGTACGCTTCTGTCGTTCATCGCCGGAAGCCTCGTTCTGAAGCCCCTCGCAGAGCTTATCCGCGCTACGAAGCGCGTTTCCGAGGGAGACTACACCGTTCAGGTGGATATGGGCTGGGCGGAAAAACACACCGTGCGCGAACTTTCCGACCTTATCCGGGTGTTCAACGAAATGACGCGTGAGCTCAACAGCACCGCGATGTTCAACAACGATTTCATCGCGAGCTTCTCGCATGAGTTCAAGACGCCGCTGGTTTCCATACGCGGCTTCGCACAGCAGCTCTACGAGGGAAATCTAACCCCGGAGCAGCAGAAGGAATTCTCCCGCATAATCATCGAGGAGACAGACTACCTCACCGGAATGTCCGCCAACACGCTGCTCCTGACGAAACTGGAGACCAGCGAGGTCATCACCGAAAAGAAATATTTCTCCCTTGACGAGCAGCTCAGGAACTGTATGCTCCGGCTGGAGCCCCAGTGGTCTGAGAAAAACATCGACCTCTCCATGGAGCTGGACGACGTTACATTCTACTGGAACGAGCAGATGCTTTCCCACGTCTGGAACAATCTGTTCGACAACGCCGTGAAATTCACGCCGAAGAACGGCAGCATATTCGTGAGCTGCCACCGGAATGCTGGCGTCATCACGATAAGGATACGCGACAACGGCGCGGGGATCTCGAAACAGGCGCTCCCTCACATCTTCGAGAAGTTCTACCAGTCGGACAGCTCACATTCCACCAAGGGAAACGGACTGGGACTGCCGCTTGCGAAGAAGATAGTGGAGCTCTGCGGCGGCAGGATAGGCGTGCAGAGCGACCTCGGCAAAGGCACCGAATTCACCGTCATTCTGCCGGACGGCGGGAACCTGCTAGGGCAGAACAGCAGCCGAAGCGAGCTGAATCTCAGCGGAAAGGACTGACAACATGGATTTTCTGAGCGAACGCACAGCGTTCACCACCATATCTGAAACCGTGGTAAAGGCGGGAGTTTCCCTGTTTAACGCCATGAAATACATCTACATGGTGTCCGACAAGGACTTCTACAACATCAACATCAGGGATATTTTCAGGATAGCGCTGAACGACATCACCGACACAGCCTGCCTCTACAACACCGGCATAAAGCTTGACAAGGAGCGCTGCGCCGCCATGAACACCCCGGAATATGAGCGCGTGCTCCCGCTGATGGTGTATTCCTTCGCGGTAAGGCTTCCCGCCCTGCGGTATGTAAAAACCTCCGGCGGAGTGCTGAACGACAAGCAGATAAAGACGATATACGACATGGTAATATCAAAGGGCGCCGGTAATTTCGAGAACGTTATCCCGGACGACTTTGAGGATATTCGCCGTCTGGTAAAATCCGGCAGGTCACTCCCGGCCTATGACGCGGAGTGGTACAAGGGCTACATCTACGCCTATGTCCCGGGGCTTGCTGCCGTCAACAACCGCAACGTGTTCCTGCTTGGAAGCGCAGACATTCTTTTCACGCTGTTCTACAACAGTCTTGAAGAGGAGCTTGCAAATCAGCTTGAGGAGCTGTCGCAGTCGTAATCCGGCGTATTTCTGCATATACTCTCCTGAAAGAGAGGTGCAGGAATTTGCAGCAGATAAACAGATTTTCATACCTTGCGTCGGAGCGTCCGGCGCTTATGGGAACCCTCCGCGGCAGCGCGGAGCACCCGGATATAGAGGGTCTAGTTCATGCATACTGGCTGGACGGAGCGCTCTATATCCAGGCGGAATTCGAAGGGCTCCCCCCGGACAGGATATTCGGGTTCCATGTGCATGACGGGCTGATATGCGGAGAAACTGACGGCAATGAACCATTTATGCAGGCGGGGAGCCACCTGAAGAACTGCCCCGATGGAACATGGTGCGCCCGGCACCCGTATCATCTTGGGGATATGCCGCCGATATTCTCTGACGAAAAAGGCTACGCGGCTATGGAGGTATTTCTCGGCAAAGCGCGGATAGCGGATTTCTCCGGGAAGCCGCTGGTACTGCACTCCATGCCGGACGATTTCACGTCCCAGCCCGCCGGGAATTCCGGTAAGCGGATAGCCTGCGGATTATTCACGGAAGTACTGTAATCTCAATATGTTAAAATAAAGGAGTACAAAAATGTCAAACGAGATAAGAAACCCCGACCTCTGGGAAAGCGGCGCACGCAAGATAGCGTGGGTAAAGCGCAATATGCCCCTGCTCAACGGCATAGAAAAGGACTTTTCCGAAAGCAAGCCCTTTGCCGGGCTGCGCGTGGCGCTTTCCGTCCATCTGGAAGCAAAGACCGCGTACCTCTGCAAGGTACTGGCGGCTGGCGGAGCCGAGATGTACGTCACCGGAAGCAACCCCCTCTCCACGCAGGACGACGTAGCCGCAGCGCTGGTCCACGACGGACTCAACGTATTCGCATGGCACGGCGCCACTGACGAGGAATACCACCGCCACATCTCCGAGGTTATAAAGGCGCGCCCGAACGTCATAATCGATGATGGCGGCGATCTTGTGAACCTCATTCACAACGAATATCCGGAGCTCATTCCGGAGGTGCTGGGCGGCTGCGAGGAAACCACCACCGGCATTATCCGACTGAAGGCAATGGACAAGGAGGGCGCGCTGAAGTTCCCGATGGTGCTGGTAAACGATGCGGACTGCAAGCACCTGTTCGATAACCGCTACGGCACCGGACAGTCCGTCTGGGACGGTATCAACCGCACGACAAACCTCATCGTTGCCGGAAAGAACGTAGTCGTTGCCGGCTATGGCTGGTGCGGAAAGGGCGTTGCAATGCGCGCAAAGGGTCTCGGCGCTGACGTTATCGTCACCGAAATAGACCCGGTAAAGGCTATGGAGGCGGTAATGGACGGCTTCAAGGTAATGCCCATGCGCGAAGCTGCAAAGGTCGGGGATTTCTTCGTAACAGTGACCGGCTGCGCGGACGTAATCGGCGAGGAGGCTTTCCTCAACATGAAGGACGGCGCTATCTGCTGCAACGCAGGTCATTTCGACGTGGAGGTCAATATGGCGAAGCTCCGCGAGATAGCTCAGGAATCCTACCTTGCACGCAACAACATCATGGGCTATAAGCTTGAGAACGGAAACACCGTGTTCGTCATCGCGGAGGGCAGGCTTGTGAACCTCGCCGCCGGAGACGGCCACCCTGCTGAGATAATGGACATGAGCTTCGCTATACAGGCACTCTCCGCCGAGTTCATCGCGAAGAACAGCGCCGCAGTAAAGGCAGGTACCAGCATGACCGTCAACGTACCCAAGGAGATAGACCGCAAGGTTGCTCTACGCAAGATAAAGAGCTGGAATATTGAGATAGACACCCTCACCCCCGAGCAGGAAAAGTATCTCGGAAGCTGGGAGGTATAACATGACCTTCGAATTACAGCTTGAACGTATCCGCTCCATGCTGGAAAGCTCCGAGTGCGATATCGAGATACTCCCCCCGGACGAGGAAAAATCAAGGAAGCTGCTCGCGCAGGGCGGAAATGATTTCTCACCGCTGGCGGCGGTACTCGCAGGAACCGGCGGGATCTCCGTCAACAGCATTCTGCGCATTTACGGCTGCGGCGCGTTCGATTTCTTTGAGCGCAACGAAAAGCTCTCCGAGCTTGGCTTCACAGCGGTCGCCGAGGACGTTTTCGGCGGAGTTTTCGGGCTGGACAAGTCCGGTACGCTGTTCTACCTCATGCCGGACGAGCTCCAGTTTGAGGAATTCGGCGAGGACTACAACGAGCTCATCGACTGGGCGTGCGACAGGGAGGATTTCGACCGCTTCTACTCCGACTACAAGAAGCAGTGCCGCGGCGTCATCTACGATGAAATACCTATAAACAAAGGCATAAGCCTCTACCCGCCGCTCTGGGAGCCGTGCGACGAGAAGCGCTCCGCCGCCGCAGTGCCCATGGAGCAGCTCCTGACCGTTGAGATAGGCGTGATGAAGAAGCTGTCCGGCGAGGCGGAAGAAACTGAAGTTACGGAGGACGAGGAATGAACGAAAATTACGAAAAGCTGATGAAATGCTTCGAGTGCGTGCAGAAAAAGGTGAGCTTCAAGCCGGAGCTTGCGCTGATACTCGGAAGCGGCCTTGGCGACTACGCAGACACTATGGAAGTAGCGGAGACCCTTGATTATCATGACATCGAGGGATTCCCGGTATCCACCGTCCCCGGGCATAAGGGGCGCTTTGTATTCGGCTATGCCGGCGGAGTTCCCATTGTGGCAATGCAGGGCAGAGTGCACTTCTACGAGGGCTACAAGCCGCAGGACGTGGTGCTTCCCGTCCGACTGATAAAGCTGATGGGCGCAAAAACGCTGTTCCTGACCAACGCGGCAGGCGGCATAAACCGCAGCTTCAACGCGGGAGACCTCATGCTGATAACCGACCAGATATCCATGTCGGTTCCCTCGCCGCTCATCGGTGAGAATATTGAGGAGCTCGGTGTGAGATTCCCGGATATGTCCGAGGTTTACAGCCGCAGGCTCCGCAAAATAATTGAGAATGCCGCCGTCACCGCCGGAGTGCCGCTCCGCAAGGGCGTTTATATCCAGACCACCGGACCGCAGTACGAAACTCCCGCCGAGATACGCGCTTACGAGCGCCTTGGCGCCGACGCAGTGGGAATGTCCACCGCCATTGAAGCGATAGCCGCCCGCCATGCGGGAATGGAGATATGCGGTATCTCCTGCATAAGCAACCTCGCCGCCGGGATCTCCGTAAATCCCCTTACCCACGCAGAGGTTCAGGAGACCGCCGACAGAGTTGCTCCGCTGTTCAAGAAGCTGGTAACTCAGGCGATAAAGGATATCCATGAGGCTGAATAATTCAATGCGCCCGGAAAAATTTTTTCCGGGCGCATTTCCGTCCAACATCTGCACTGCAGGCAAATATTTCCTTTTTGATAAGCAAAGAACCGCCCCTGTTTCACAGGAGCGGTTCCTTTATATGCCCGATATAACAATATGAAATAGGGTGACGAGAAAGGTGCAGATGCAAGGAAGAAAGCCGACGGCTAGGCTATATGCCTGCCGTTGGCTTTCTGACGCAGCAGATGTGCCTTTATCGGCAGCCTATTAATACTTATTGGAGTGAGCCTTTACATACTCAACAACCTCTTCAGCGTAGC
>CALBGD010000173.1 GCA_937893735.1 uncultured Clostridia bacterium
AAAAATGTTGGCTAATCTCTTAAAGTATGATACAGCACAGGGCGGTTACTGCGGCAAGATCGGTGAGAATCTTCACACCGTTACCGCTGACGATGAGAAGGGCACCATCACTGTTGACGGCAAGACCCTGACCATCTACGCTGAGAAGGACGCTAAGGATCTTCCTTGGGGCAAGATCGGCGTTGACGTTGTTCTCGAGTGCACTGGTTTCTACTGCTCCAAGGAGAAGTCCCAGGCTCACATCGACGCAGGCGCTAAGAAGGTTGTTATCTCTGCTCCCGCAGGCAACGACCTCAAGACCATCGTTTACTCCGTAAACGAGAAGACCCTGTCCGCTGACGACAAGATCATTTCTGCTGCTTCCTGCACAACAAACTGCCTCGCTCCTATGGCTAAGGCTCTTAACGATTATGCTCCTATCCAGTCCGGTATCATGAGCACGATCCACGCTTACACCGGCGACCAGATGATCCTCGATGGTCCTCACAGAAAGGGCGACCTGAGAAGAGCAAGAGCTGGCGCAGCTAACATCGTTCCGAACTCCACAGGTGCTGCTAAGGCTATCGGTCTTGTTATCCCTGAGCTGAACGGCAAGCTGATCGGTTCTGCACAGCGTGTTCCTGTTCCCACAGGTTCCACCACAATCCTCACCGCAGTTGTTAAGAAGGCTGACGTTACCAAGGAAGGCATCAACGCTGCTATGAAGGCTGCTGCTTCCGAGTCCTTCGGCTACAACGAGGATCAGATCGTTTCTTCCGATGTTATCGGCATGAGATTCGGTTCTCTCTTCGACGCTACACAGACAATGGTAGCTAAGATCGCTGACGACCTCTATGAGGTACAGGTAGTTTCTTGGTACGACAACGAGAACTCCTACACATCTCAGATGGTAAGAACAATCAAGTACTTCGCAGAGCTCAAGTAATTGTAACTCACAAAGTACAGAATGCCCCCGGTCCTCGGGGGCATTTTTATATATGAAAGAAAGAGATACTATGTGCAATAGCTGCAAGCAGCTCCATTTCTATGACAGATTCCGGTCGGCGCTGCAATATTCCCACGAGATAAGCAAGATACGCGGGCTTGTGACCCTCGGTGACATGACAGTCATCTCCGCCACCGCTCCGCTGGAGCAGATGACCGGGGAGCCGCGCGGATACTACCGTCACGAGGTAAAGTGCAACCTCTGCGGTCAGAAGTTCGCGGTATGGATAGACACTTCGGACGGCAGCGGCGGACTCCGGGCGCTGTAATTTTCCACAAGCTTCCCACAGAAGTTAAAAAATGGAGGTACTATGATATTCTGTTCAGAACAGCTCCCGCAGCTGAGATTCTACAACGGCGGGAACCTCACAAGCTGCGGAGGATTCGTCCACCAGCGCCGCACGATGGAGTGCTACGTGCTGATATATGTGCTCTCCGGCTGCCTGAATATCGCTGTTGGGGGCTGTGAGCACAGCGTACAGGGCGGCGAGTGGATACTTATGAGACCCGGTGTGGAGCACTCCGGGACTACCCCGTCTGACGGCGAGCTTTCCTACCTGTGGGCGCATTTTTCCGCTGACGCTCCCCTTGCAGAAGCAGAAGCACCTCCCGAAAGCTTCGCGCTGATTTTGCAGGAGCACGGCACCGCCGCCTCCCAGCGGGTGAGCCTGCTTTTCCGGCAGCTTGTGGACTGCTCCCGCCGGGAGATGTACACTCCACGCATGGCGGAGTGCGCGCTTGAAATGCTGCTCACCGAAATGACGCAGGAATACCTTGACAGCGTGCGCGGGCACAGCTCCCTGCCGCCGCTCATCGCCGACATAAACGAGTGGATACTCGTGAACTGCCACCGTCAGCTCTCGGTGAAAATGATAGCCGAGGAATTCCACTACAACCCGGAGTACCTCTCCGCGCTGTACAAAAAAGAAACCGGGCAGACGCTCACGGCAAGCGTGAACAGAGCCCGGATAGATATTTCGAAAAAACTGCTCTCCGACAGCAGCGTGAGCATAAAGGAAGCCGCGTTCTCATGCGGTTTCACGGACGAAAAGTACTATATGCGCATTTTCCGCCGCATGGAGGGAATGACCCCCATGCAGTACCGCGCCGCGCTGGGGGTCAGATAAGTTACTTCTTAGTAAAGTATACCGTATATTCCTCGTCTGTTATCTCATACAGCGGGCGGAACATCACAGACTGCGGCTGATTGCGGGTGCGCCAGCTGTTCTGTCTCCACGGGAATGTGCCGTAGGTGTGCTCAAGCTGCGGCATGAACTGCTCCTCCAGCTTGTCTGCGCCGGCGATTCCGCAGTCGCTGCCGGTAAGACCTGCCAGCACGATGGGTCCGTCAACAACGGACATCAGCTCCGGCATATCCGGGAGAGTTTCCGCCCGGAGCTTCGACGGGAAGAATATCTGAACCGTGCTGTCGCTCCAGTCCGCTGTGATATCTATGTAGCCGTCCTTTACAGGGGCGGTTATTTTTTCGCCGTTTACCTCCACCTC
>CALBGD010000174.1 GCA_937893735.1 uncultured Clostridia bacterium
ACAGATCATTCCGGGCGTTGACGGCCTTATCCACATTTCCCAGATCTCCACTGAGAGAGTTACAAACATCAACAATGTTCTCTCCGTTGGTCAGGAAGTTGAGGCTAAGATCATCGACATCGATACTGAGAAGAACAGAGTTTCCCTCTCTATCAAGGCTCTCATGGAAGACAACGCAGCAGACGCTGAGTAATTCCGAAATAATAAATGCTCCCCGCACTGCGGGGAGCATTTTGTGTTTACAGATAAAATAACGGAGGCGCATCATAACGCCTCCGTTAAGTTTTACTCAGCTATAACGCTCTCGACTGTATAATCCAGCCCCATGACGGTCTGGCGGATTATAAGCTCCGGAAGAGGCTCCTTTGAGCGCACAAGCGCCTCGCCGTCCTTCCAGCTCACCTCCGCAAATACGCCGTCCTGCCGGTTGAATGCAGTCGCTATCCGGCTGGCGCACTTGTCGCAGTGCATTCCGCCTATCTTCACGCGGTAGACGTGGGTGAAGTCCGACGTGTCCTTGACTATCTTTTCCTCGATGTCTCCGCCGCCGGCTCCGCAGCAGCCCTTGTTCGCGCGTTTGATTATGCTCAGCACCGCGATCACGCATATTACGACAAGAACCGCGATTATCAGTATTGTTGGCAGATATTCAGGCATTTACAGCATCTCCTAGGGCAAATTTCACAAGCTGTGCAACGGTTTTTTCGGACACCTGCGCCACTATCTTCACGGCGTCGCTGTCCGCTTCCTGCTCGGGTATACCGACCTTCTGCTTCAGGAAATCGCAGATAACAAGGCTGCTGGTGAACAGCGTTGAAGCCTCCTTTATCCCCGCCTCCGTGAGAGATATCTTGCCGTAGGGCTCCTTGCGGATATAGCCGTCGTCGCTGAGCCTCTGGGTCATCTTGACAGTGCTCGCCTTGGTCACTCCCACAAGCCGCGATACGTCCGAGGAGCTTATCGCTTCGCCGTTGATACCAAGCCTGTATATAGCGAAAAGGTATTTTTTCTGTGCGTAGGTCATTGCGTCCTCCGTGTTACTGGCTCACTTATGCGGTCAGCCTTATGTTTTTTTGTTTCCCGGGGTGGCTCCGTGGGCGGAGCAGGCGTTACAGCCGGAGCAGTTGCCCTTGCAGGCTCCGCAGGCGCCGCAGTTTCCGCCGCAGGTGAATTTACCCGCCTTTCTGTCCTTTACCATCTTCACGATGATGAGCACCACCACCGCGAGCACCACAGCCCCTACAACAAGGCTGCCCCAGTTGTTCTGAAGAAATTCCAGCATATCAGGCACCTCCCGAAAACAGCGGGCGGCTGAGTTCCCCCGACCGCCCGCGAAATTATTCGATCAAACTGCTATTAAACCTTTACTTTTGTTGTGAGCTTTGTGGACTCCTTGTACGGTCTGAACAGCATATAAATCAGGCCTGCGAGGAGAGCTACCGCAAAGATAAGGCTGATGATGTTGCAAACAGCGCCAGCGCCTGCGGTCATCAGTGTGCCGGTGAACAGGTTGCCGAGCTGGTTTACGATGAGGGCGATGACATAAGCGAAGCCGCACTCATAGCCTATTGCGAACCAGAACCACTTTGTGTTGTTCATCTCACGCTTGATAGCGCCCATTGCAGCGAAGCACGGTGCGCACAGCAGGTTGAAGATAAGGAAGGACATACCGCTGACGCCTGTGAATGCAGCGCCCATTGCAGCGTATACGGACTGATCTCCGCCGCCGTAAAGTACGCCCAGGGTACCAACGATGTTCTCCTTAGCAACAAGGCCTGTAACCGCCGCAACGGTAGCCTGCCAGTTGCCCCAGCCAAGGGGAGCGAATATCCAGCAGATAGCGTTGCCTATCGCTGCGAGGATAGAGTACTGCATCTGGCTTTCGTCCAGCATCTGGAATGTCCCGTCTACTACACCGAAGTAAGAGGTGAACCATACGAAGATGGTAGAAAGCGTGATGATCGTACCAGCCTTCTTGATGAAGGACCAGCCGCGCTCCCACATGGAGCGGAGAACGTTGCCGACTGTCGGCAGATGGTAAGTGGGGAGCTCCATAACGAACGGAGCAGGGTCGCCTGCGAACATCTTTGTTTTCTTCAGGATAATACCGGAGATGATGATCGCTGCGATACCGATGAAGTAAGCGCCGGTGGATACCCACGGAGAGCCGCCGAAGATAGCGCCCGCGATCATTGCGATGAACGGAACCTTAGCGCCGCAGGGGATAAATGTTGTTGTCATTACGGTCATGCGGCGGTCACGCTCGTTCTCAATGGTACGGGAGGCCATGATACCGGGGATACCGCAGCCAGTACCGATGAGGATCGGGATAAAGGACTTACCGGAAAGACCGAACTTTCTGAATACACGGTCAAGCACGAACGCAACACGCGCCATATAACCGCAAGCCTCAAGGAATGCAAGGAAGATGAAGAGTACCAGCATCTGCGGAACGAATCCGAGTACTGCGCCAACGCCGGCTACGATACCATCGAGGATAAGACCCTTCAGCCAGTCAACGCAGTTGATGGCGTCAAGACCGTTCTCAACGAGAACCGGGATACCGGGAACCCACGGACCATAGGAAGCGGGGTCGGGCTCGTCAAAGCCGTTGTCGGTGAAATAAGCTACTGCGTCAGCGTAGGTCGTGCCGAGGACTTCCTCTTCGTCTGCGTCAGCAGGGATCTCGGAAGCGTAAACGGTGATCTCGCTTACTGCGAGGGTCTCCTCGTCCTCTACCTCGTAGGGAACGGATTCCTCAGCAGGGGTGAACGCCTGAATGTCAGCGAGGGCTGCGTCAGCGTCGAACTCCTCGTCCTCAAGGTCGGGGGATACGCCGAATGCGTCGAGAGCGCTCATTGCGTCGCTGTATTCCTCGGAAGCCTCGTCGTAGGCGCCTCTGCCTATTCCGAGTGCGAACCAGCCGTCGCCGAACAGGCCGTCGTTAGCCCAGTCGGTAGCGTTTGCGCCGACTGTTACCATGGAAACGTAGTAAACCAGCCACATTACAACTGCGAATATCGGAAGACCCAGCCAGCGGTTGGTGACGATCTTGTCTATCTTATCGGATACCGTCAGACCGCCCTTGTTCTTCTTGGTAAGGCAGCCCTTGATTATCGTGGATATGTATACATAGCGCTCGTTGGTGATGATGGACTCAGCGTCGTCGTCAAGTTCTGTCTCGGCAGCCTTGATGTCGTTTTCGATGTGCTCCATCGTTTCCTTGGGTATCTTGATCATGTCAAGAACCTTCTCGTCGCGCTCGAATATCTTGATGGCGTACCATCTCTGCTGTGCCTCGGGCAGGTCGTGGAGGGCAGCCTCCTCGATGTGGGCGATGGCGTGCTCTACAACACCGCTGAAGGTGTGCTGCGGAACCATCTTTTCCTTTGCCTGCGCAGCCTTTATCGCCTTGTCGGCTGCCTCGGTGATTCCGGTGCCCTTGAGCGCGGAGATCTCGCAGACCTCGCAGCCGAGCTCCTTTGCGAGCTGTGCGGTGTTTATCTTGTCGCCGTTTTTCTTTACGACGTCCATCATGTTTACCGCTGCAACTACCGGGATACCGAGCTCAACGAGCTGTGTGGTGAGGTAGAGGTTACGCTCCAGGTTGGTGCCGTCGATGATGTTGAGTATCGCGTCGGGGCGCTCGCCTACGAGGTAATTTCTCGCAACGACTTCCTCAAGGGTGTAGGGTGAAAGCGAGTAGATACCGGGAAGGTCGGTGATTATTACGTCCTTTCTTCCCTTGAGCTTGCCTTCCTTTTTCTCGACCGTAACGCCCGGCCAGTTGCCTACGAACTGGTTGGAGCCGGTCAGCGCGTTGAAGAGCGTGGTTTTACCGCAGTTCGGGTTACCAGCCAGCGCTATTCTGATGTCCATGTTGACTTCTCTCCTTTACTGTTATGTACAGCTAACTATATTAGATTTACCTAACCATTGTGCTGAAAAAAATAGCCGAAAATCAGATTTCGACCATCTCTGCGTCAGACTTGCGCAGTGAAAGCTCGTAGCCCCTTACTGTTACCTCGACCGGGTCGCCCAGCGGAGCCACCTTGCGGATATAGATCTCAGTGCCCTTGGTGATGCCCATATCCATGATACGGCGCTTTATCGCGCCCTCGCCGGTGAGCTTCTTGACTGTGACGGTCTGTCCCACCTTAGCTTCCTTCAGTGTCATATTCCTTCCTCCTCTATATAAATATATGAACAGTCTGATGTGATTCAGACCATTATCTTGGCTGCCATCTCCTTGGAAACGGCAACTCTTGATTCCTTGACGTTCACGATAACGTTGCCGGAGATCTCGCTGACAACTGTAACGAGCCCCCCTGCGACAAAGCCCAGACTTTCCAGAAACTTGCGCGTCTCGGGACTTCCGCCGACTTTCTTTATCATGTTCTCTTCGCCGACTGCGGCTAATGTAAGCGGCATCATGCGTGTACCTCCTTGCTGCCCCGCATTAGCTATTGCTAATCACGAGTCTTAAATAAAAGTTAGAACTTTCTAACCGAGTTATATAATACTACTTCGGAGCTGATTTGTCAAGCGTTTTTTTGCTCCAGAAGCAAAAGTCAGAGTTTTTTGTGACTAATACAGTTAGACACGTCAAACTCAACGCCGGATTTTGTGCAAAACCTACAAAATCACTCAGCGAGCGTACTGCTCCAGCACGGATTTCAGGGCGTTGACGCTTGCGTTGTGTATACGCGCCACGGGAATGCCGTGCTTCTCGGACTTCTGGTTGACCGAGTTCACCATTTTATGCGAACAGGTATTCGTGAACACCACCATCAGGTCGGGTGTGCCGAGCTTCGCGGCGAAATCCGCGGGCATCTGCGTGAAAACCTTCGCCTTACAGCTGTAGCTCTCGCAGATGTCCTTGTACCGGGAAGCCATTCTGTCGTTGCCGCCTATTACTACTACGCTCATTGTAGATCTCCTTTCAATGCGTTAGCTCTCACTAACCGCTTTCTCAAAAAAACAGCAGACACACTGCCTTACATTATTAATGGAAGCGCAGAACTTTGAGTTATTCTGCACTAACTTGATTTTATCATATATAAGGTGAGTTTGTCAAGGGGTTTTCGGGGAAATAATACTCCGGAGAAAAAGAATTTTGAAAATTGTGTGAAAATTTACTGATCTTGCTTGACAAATTAATAATATTGTGGTAGAATGTTAAATGTAAGGAGGTGGCAGATACGGAAAAGAGTATATACAGCCTGGTGCTGTCAGACGATGTGGTCGAGGCAGTTGACAGGCTCGCGAGGAGCTCGGGGCTCAGCCGTTCGGCGATGGTGAACCAGCTTCTGGCGGAGAGAGTGTGCTGCGTCACGCCGGAAATGCGGCTGAAAAGCATAACCTCCGCGATCCGGAGCGCTGTCGGGGACGAGTTCTATCTGATGGAGCAGCCCTCAGCGGCGACTGTCGCCTGCAAAACGGCGCTGAAATACCGGTATAAGCCAACCCTGCGGTACTCCGTGGAGGTCTACGGCGCCGGGAGCAAGCGTGCCGGCGAGCTCCGCGTGACAGTACGCACGCAGAGCGAGCAGCTCTATTCGGATCTCAGCGGATTTTTCCGGTGCTGGACGGCGCTGGAGCAGAAGTACATCGCCGACAGGCTTTCGCAGGACATCATGTTCGCGATAGAGCCGGGGCGGTTCACACGGACGCTCAATATGCCGCCGGAGGGCATATCCGACGAGGAGCTGGGTCAGGCGGTCGCCGACTACATGGCGGCGCTTGACGAAGCAATGAAGCACTATTTCTCCAAACTGCCCGATGCGGAGCACGCAAAGGCGGCTGCCGAGAGCAGCTACCGGGCTTCGATAGTAAGGCAGAAAGTCATCATATAAGGGAGGTAATTTTATGAATCCTAACAAGTACACGAAAAAGTCCCTTGAGGCTGTGCAGTCTGCGCAGGATATCTCGATAAGCTATCAGAACAACTGCGTTGAGCAGGAGCACCTTCTGTATGCGCTGCTTTCACAGGATGGCAGCCTGACTTCCCAGGTGCTCACCAAGATGAATATAGACGCGGATGCCGTTGAGCAGGCGGCGCTGCACTTCATCGAGGGTATGCCGAGAGTTTCCGGCAGCGGCAGGGAAGCCGGAAAGATATATGTTTCCCCTGACCTTGACAAGGCGTTCACCGAGGCTGAGGCTCAGGCAGAGCGCATGAAGGACGAGTACGTCAGCGTTGAGCACCTGCTTCTTGCGCTGGCTGAGAAGCCCTCAAGCGGAGTTGCGGGGATATTCCGCAGCTTCGGCATTACAAGGGATAAGCTGCTGAAAGCAATTTCCGAGATACGCGGCAGCGCGAGAGTCACCTCGCAGGAGCCGGAGGAGACCTACGATGTTCTTAACAAGTACGGTCAGGACCTTGTTGAGCTTGCCCGTCAGAACAAGCTCGACCCGGTTATCGGCAGGGATAACGAGATAAGAAGCGTTATCCGCATACTCTCCCGTAAGACCAAGAACAACCCCTGCCTTATCGGTGAGCCGGGCGTCGGCAAGACCGCTATCGTAGAGGGTCTTGCGCTGAGAATCGTGCGCGGCGACGTTCCCTCCAACCTGAAGGACAGAAAGCTGTTCTCGCTGGATATGGGCGCGCTTATCGCAGGTGCAAAGTATCAGGGCGAGTTCGAGGAGCGCCTGAAAGCCGTCCTGAACGAGGTCAAGAAGAGCGAGGGCAAGATACTGCTGTTCATTGATGAGATACACCTTATCGTAGGCGCCGGAAAGAACGGCGGCGCAATGGACGCAGGCAACCTGCTGAAGCCTATGCTGGCGCGCGGCGAACTCCACTGCATCGGCGCGACCACCCTTGACGAGTACAGCAAGTACATCGAGAAGGACCCTGCGCTGGAGCGCCGTTTCCAGACGGTAATAGCAAACGAGCCCTCGGTTGAGGACACCATCTCTATCCTGAGAGGTCTTAAGGAGCGCTACGAGGTATTCCACGGCGTGCAGATACACGACAGCGCGATAATCGCGGCGGCTACGCTCTCCAACAGGTACATCACCGACAGGTTCCTGCCGGATAAGGCGATAGACCTTATTGATGAAGCCTGCGCTATGATACGCACCGAAATGGACAGCATGCCGCAGGAGCTTGACGAAATAAGCCGTTCCATCATGCAGGACGAGATAGAGGAGGCGGCTCTTAAAAAGGAGACCGACCAGCTTTCCAAGGAGCACCTTGCCGATATCCAGAAGGAGCTTGCCGAGAAGCGCGAGAAGTTCAACGCCATGAAGGCAAAGTGGCAGAACGAGAAGAACGCCATCACAAGGGTTCAGGATCTGCGTAAGGAGATCGAGAACACCAACGGCGAGATAGAAAAGGCAAAGCGCGAATACAACCTTAACAAGGCGGCTGAGCTCCAGTACGGCAAGCTGCCGAAGCTCCAGCAGGAGCTTGCAAAGGAGGAGGAGCTCGCCGAGCAGGCGAAGAGCGATTCGCTCCTGCGCGACAAGGTCGGCGAGGACGAGATAGCGCGTATCGTTTCCAGATGGACGGGTATCCCGGTATCCAAGCTGGTAGAGGGCGAGCGCGAGAAGATACTGGCACTTGGCGATACTCTCCACAAGAGAGTCATCGGTCAGGACGAGGCGGTAGACCGCGTTACCGAGGCTATCATGCGCTCCCGTGCAGGTATCAACGACCCGAAGAAGCCGCTTGGCTCGTTCCTGTTCCTTGGCCCTACCGGCGTGGGCAAGACGGAGCTTGCAAAGGCTCTGGCTGAGGCTCTGTTCGACGACGAGCACAGCATCGTCCGTCTGGACATGAGCGAATATATGGAGAAATACAGCGTGTCCAGACTGATAGGCGCGCCTCCAGGATATGTCGGCTATGAGGAGGGCGGTCAGCTCACCGAGGCAGTGCGCAGGAAGCCCTATTCCGTTGTACTGTTCGACGAGGTCGAAAAGGCTCACCCGGACGTATTCAACGTGCTTCTTCAGGTTCTTGACGACGGCCGTATCACCGATGGTCAGGGACGTACGGTGGATTTCCGCAACACCATCATAATCCTGACCTCCAACCTTGGTTCGCAGTATATCCTCGAGGGTATCAACGACAAGGGCGAGATCTCCGAGGAGGCAAGGAAGTCCGTTGACGCACTGCTTAAGCAGTCGTTCAGACCGGAGTTCCTGAACCGTCTTGATGAGATCGTGTTCTACAAGCCGCTTCGCAAGGAGGAGATATTCAAGATAATCGACCTGCTTGCGGCCTCCCTCAAGAGCCGCCTGAAGGACAAGCAGATCTCCCTTGAGATCACCGACAAGGCAAAGCAGCTCATCGTTGACAGCAGTTATGACCCGAGCTTCGGCGCGCGTCCGCTCAAGAGGTATATCCAGCGGAACCTTGAGACCATGGTCGCTAAGGAGATACTCCGCGACGAGGTACATCAGGGCGACACCATCTCGGTAGACGAGCAGAACGGCGAGCTTACCGCGGTAGTTATAAAAAAGTAACTTGATATTTTCTGCCCCGGCTGGGTGTTCAGCCGGGGCAGTTTTTTACGCTTTTGCCCATAAAATTATGGAAATATAAGTCTGTTTTTGTTATATTTGTGCACTTCGTTCGTCAGAAAGTTAACGAAAAATTGATTTTTGAATGGTATGATTGTATCATGAGTTACCAGTGTAATTACATTACATAAGGGCACCTCTAAAAACCGGGACACGAGCAGATTTCGTATACTGCTTGTAACAGATTCTAGGCGTCAAACCGCAGCGTTTTCCGCCGTAGGCGGATAATGCGTATACTGTATGTATTTCAAGGTTTGACAACGACGAAGATGATACAAGCAGTAGAAATCTGCCGTGAAGGAGGTTTTTAGAGGTGACCATAATAGAAAAACGGTGGTGAACATATGAAAACAGGACTTATACTTGAAGGAGGCGCAGTGAGGGGAATATTCACTGCGGGCGTACTTGACAGACTTATGGAGAACGGGATATACTACCCCTACGTTGTGGGAGTTTCCGCGGGCGGCGGCAACGCGATGAGCTACGTTTCCCGGCAGATAGGCAGGACGGCGCGCCAGATAAACGCCCCGAAATCCGAATCGTATTTCGGGTTCAAGCAGTTTGTGGAGGTGCACAAGATAATCAACCTCGACAAGATGGCGTTCGAATACCCCTACAAGCAGTTCCCGTTCGATTTTGATACATACTTTAACAGCGATACCATGGTAGAATACACCTGCACCTGCTGTGAGACCGGAAAAGCGGAGTTCTTCTCCGAGAAGCACGACCAGAACCGCCTGCTGAGCATAGTCAAGGCGACCTGCTCTGTGCCCATGCTCTGCGACCCGGTGGAGCTCGGCGGGAAGCACTACCTTGACGGCAGCATTGCAGATTCCATTCCGATACAGCACGCGCTGGACATGGGCTGCGACAAGGTGGTTATCGTCCTGACCAAGCCGGACACCAACGTTCCGCCGACAAATTACGCGAAGTTCCGCAAGGTGATCTCGCATATGTACAAGGATTATCCGAAGTTCATAGACGCCTGCATGGAGCGTGTGGAGAATTACAACAAGACCACCGCGCTGATGGATAAATTACAGGCGGAGGGAAAGGCGTTCGTTATCCGTCCGCAGATCCCCACGATATCCAAGTTCGAGCAGGACAGCCGCAAGATCATGGAGCTTTACCGCCACGGCTATACGCTGATGGACAAGCGCCTGATGGAGCTCGTTGACTGGAGCGAGGGCAGGGCGCACTCCGCAGAGGCGGAGGTTCCGGTTCCCGCCGCGCAGGAGATTACGGAGGACGGAGTTCTGCTGGCATAATAAATAATTCGGGAGGGTGCTTGCCCTCCCGTTTGTTATTTCCGGTGCTCCCGCATTCCGATGTAATTCGCGATGAGCTGCGCGGTTGCTTCTGCGCCTATCGAGGAATCCACCATCAGGTCGTAATTCCGGCGGCCGCCCCACTCGCCGCCGGAAATGCTCCGATAATACGCCCCGCGCGCCTCGTCTGCGCGGCGTATGTTCTTCTGAGCCTGCTCCCGGGAATCCCCGTAGACCTCCATCACCTTTGCTATACGGAATTCCTCCGGAGCATAGATGAACACGCGCACCACGTCCGGGTCGTCCCGCAGGACGTAATCCGCCGCCCTGCCCACGATAACGCAGCTTCCGTTTCCGGCTATCAGGCGTATCACCTTGTTCTGCGCCGCGACTGCGTGCTGCACCGGCTTTGTGGAAAGGTACAGGTCGTGCATTCCGTCCGGGGAATTACGGTTCAGGTCGGATATGAACTCCTTGTCAAGACCGCTCTCCTTTGCCGCGAGGGCGGTCATCTCCTTATAATAGAACGGTATGCCGAGCTTCTCGGCGAGCAGGCGTCCTACCTGCTTTCCGCCGGAACCGTGCTCGCGCGGGAGGGTTTCAGAGCCTCCCCGGAATCCTGCGCCCTGCTTCCGATGACGTAAGGGTGTCTCAGGAACCTGCGGTAGAATATCAGCCCGACAAGAGAGGTGAGGGTATCCGTCACAGGATAGGTCAGCCAGAACCAGTCCAGCCCGAACCGCGAGAACAGGAACGCCAGCGGCACGAACAGCACCACAGTCCGCACCACGGTGAGCATGGAGCTCTTCACGCTGGAACCGACCGCCTGAAAGAACACCGGGAACGTCAGCGAGGTCACCAGCGGAATGAAGCTGATCCCGATTATCCTGAACGCCGGTATACCTATGGAAACGACAAGCTCGTCCGATGAGAACACTCTCAGCATCTGCTCCGGAATGAACTCAAAGCAGAGAGTTCCGAGGAACATCAGCGCCATGCCGAAAATCACGGAGGTCCACAGCGTTTTCTTGCAGCGGTCGATGTTACGGGCGGCATAGTTGTAGCTTATCACCGGGACTATGCAGGTCTGCATGGAGCCCAGCGGGATAAAGAAGAACGTCTGCCACTTGTAATACAGGCCAAGCACGGTCACTGCCTGATCTGAGAATGTCGCGAGGATAAGGTTCAGCCCGAATATGTACAGCGTGTACGCCGCCTGCATGAGTATATTCGGCAGCCCCAGCCGGAATATTGTCCTGATGTGCCCGGGGAACTTTCTGAGCTCCGGCGCCCTGCGGAATCCGCCTTTCATGACGATGAGCGCCGCGACCACCTGACCTGCGACAGTTGCGACGGCGGCTCCGGAAATGCCCATCTCCGGGAGGCCCAGCATACCGAAAATCAGCAGCGGGTCGAGTATTATGTTTGTGACGGCTCCGGCTATCTGCGCCGCCATGGGAACCTTCATGCCGCCGTTTGCCTGATGTACCTTTGTCCAGACGCTCTCTAGGAACAGTCCGAAGCTGAAAACGCAGACTATCCTGCCGTATGAGATAACGTCCGCGATAACGTCCGGGGAGCTGGTGGACATTTCCGCATATGTCGGCATAAAAAACCACATCAGCGCCGCGAATATCACCCACAGTACCACGGCAAGCGGAGTTCCTACCCCGGCGTACTCGTCGGCTTCCTTGGTTTTGCCTGCGCCAAGCCGTGCCGCCATGACGGTGTTTATTCCCACGCCGGTGCCGACCGCAATCGCTATCATCAGCAGCTGGAGCGGGTATACTATTGACAGCGCGGTAAGTCCGCTTCCGGAATATTTTCCGATGAAAAGGCTGTCGATTATGTTGTAAAGCGCCTGAATAAGCTGCGCCAGCATTACCGGCGGAGCAAGCTTCAGCAGCACCTTTGATATCTTTTCCTTACCGAATAATTCAGCAGTGTCTGTCATGTGAGTTCTCCTGTTCTTTTGCTATGCAATAGTATTATAGTACTCGGAGCAACGTTTGTCAATATATCCGCATTTCCTGGGAATAATTATTGCAGAGATAAATTTCATCTGGTTTTCATTGACTTACTTAATGATTTGTGTTAAAATACAATTAGAACACAGATGTGTTATAAATCGAGAGGAGATATAAAAATGAAAACAGCATATAACATCGGATATTATCTGATTTCCGCAGCGCTGTGTGCGCTTGGTATATTCCTGATAGCCTGCCCGCAGGTGATGGCGGCATTCCTCGGGATGATCTTCGGGATACTGCTGATAATTTTTGGCGCGGTAAGGCTCGTGGGCTATTTCTCCAAGAAAAGCATACAGTCGGTATTCCAGTTTGACCTTGCCTCGGGACTTATCCTGCTGGCGCTCGGCATAGTTATCCTCACCAACCCTGAGAGTCTTATGAGTTTCATCTGCATCACGATGGGAATATTCCTGCTGACTGACGGGATATTCAAGATACAGACCGCCCTTGATACCCGCCGTCTCGGGATAGGCAAGTGGCAGGTGATACTGATATTTGCGATAATCACCGTTATATTCGGGCTGACGCTGATGTTCCGTCCGGGCTATGGCACTGACCTGATCATCACCATTCTCGGAATTTCCATGCTGTCCGAGGGTATACTGAACTTCATCACGGCTTTTATAGCTTCAAAGGCGGCGAAGAATCATCGCCCGGAGACTATCGACATCGACCCGGAAAACTATCATGAAAAGTAACGGAAATCTTACCAGCCTCAGCAGGTTCATCAGCCTGGTGCTGCGGCACAAGCCGGAGGCAATAGGGATAACCCTTGACGAGCACGGCTGGGCGGACGTGAACGAGCTGATTTCCGGAGTAAACCGCACTCAGCCGCTGGATATGGAAACCCTTGAGGAGATAGTCCGCACGGACGAAAAGCAGCGGTATTCGTTCAGCGGGGACAAAACGCTGATACGCGCCAACCAGGGACATTCAATCCCGGTAGACGTGGAGCTGCCGCAGGCGGAGCCGCCCGAAATACTCTACCACGGCACTGCTGAGCGCTTCACCGCCGCCATTGAAGCTGAGGGACTGCGCCCGATGTCCCGGCTGTACGTTCATCTCTCAAAGAGCGCTGAGACCGCCAGGAAGGTAGGCTCCCGCCACGGGAAGCCCGTTATCTACGAGGTGCTCGCCGGGGAAATGAGCCGCCGCGGCTTTGAATTCCGGCTGTCCGTGAACGGTGTGTGGCTGACTAAGGAAGTGCCGCCGGAATTCCTGCGCAGAATATGAAAACACTGATGGGAGAGGTAAAACCGCTCCCTCAGTCTGTCGAAAAAGTCCGGCGAAAGCTGGGCTTTTTTGTGATATGCCTTGTTTTTCGTGTTTTAGTCCTTTTGCGGCATGATATTTATAAAGCCATCTATCGTTGAGAAATGAAAGATGGCTTTTTCGGCTGACTGTGATGACTGCTTTGGCAGTCCTTTTTTGTGCGTCAATTGCCCTGAATTGCCTGTTTTGTGCGGTTTGTCGGAATTTGCCGCAGAAATTCCGCAAAGTTTGTTGCTTTGGGCAAAAAAATCGTCCCTAATAACAAAAATGCTCGGAATATTCGGCTCATTTTTTACCGCGGAACGCTTGACTTTTGCCGGTAATTATGCTATAATATCATAATGTATCATAATGGATATGTGCGCGAAAAGGGCGGTTTTGGACCCTGAAAAGGCTGATTTCCACCAGTATTTTCCTGCATATCCAGACCCGTATTATGTTAAGGAGTGATAAAGCCGATGGTGAATGTAAAGCCCATACAGCTCGGAAAAACCACCCGAATGAGTTTTTCTAAGATCAATGAGGTCATCGATATGCCGAACCTCATCGGTATTCAGAAGGATTCCTACGAATGGTTCCTGAACGATGGTATCAAGGAAGTTTTCAGGGACGTTTCCCCGATAACTGACGCAAATGGCAGATATGAACTCTCGTTCATAAGCCACCGTCTTGACAACAAGACCAAGTATACCATTGAGGAATGCAAGGAACGCGACGCGACCTATGCAGTTCCGATACGCGTGACCGCCCGCCTTCTCAACAAGGAGACCGGCGAGTTCATGGACAACGAAATTTATATGGGCGATCTGCCGCTTATGACTGACAGCGGTACATTCGTTATCAACGGCTCTGAGCGTGTAGTAGTATCTCAGCTCGTTCGTTCACCGGGCGTATACTACGGATTCGAGCACGACAAGACCGGTAAGAAGCTGTTCAAGGCTACCGTTATCCCGAACCGCGGCGCGTGGCTCGAGTATGAGATGGACGCCAACGACGTGTTCTACGTTCGTATCGACAAGAACAGAAAGATCCCCGTTACAACGTTCCTGCGCTCCATCGGTCTCTCCACCAACGGCGAGCTGACCGGTAAGTTCGGCGAGGACCCCCGTATAACCTGCACTATCGAAAAGGACAGCACCCAGAACAAGGAAGAGGCTCTGCTGGAGGTCTACAAGAAGCTCCACCCGGGCGATATGTCCTCTGTTGAGTCCGCACAGAATCAGCTCAATATGCTGTTCTTCGACGCAAAGAGATACGATCTCTCCAGATTCGGACGCTACAAGTACAATAAGAAGCTCGCCATCTCCGAGCGTATCTATGGCAAGAGAGCCGCAGAGGCTGTTATCGCGCCCATGACCGGCGAGATACTCGTTGACGAGGGCGAGATAATCACCAAGGAAAAGGCACTCGAGATCGAGAATGCCGGCGTTATCGACGTTACTATCGTTCATCCCACCAAGGAAGCCGCAACCGTTAAGGTATCCGGCAACGGTATGGTGGATATCCACTGCTTCGTAGGCGACGATATCGACGTTGAGGCTCTCGGCGTAAATGAGCACGTCCGCTTCGCAGTTCTCCGCGATATCCTCGAGGAGGCGGCAGGCGACACTGAGACCCTCAAGAAGCTCATTGCTGAGCGTGTTGAGGAGCTTATCCCCAAGCACATCACAATTGAAGATATATTCGCAACTGTAAGCTACTTCATCAACCTGTGCGAAGATGTCGGAAACATCGACGACATCGACCACCTCGGAAACAGACGTATCCGCTGCGTGGGCGAGCTGCTCCAGAACCAGTTCCGCATAGGCTTCACCAGAATGGACAGAACTATCCGCGAGAGAATGACCCTCTACGGACAGGAGCAGGAGAAGGTTTCCCCGGCTTCCCTTATCAACGCGCGTCAGGTCATCTCCGCAATGAGAGAGTTCTTCGGCTCTTCTCCGCTGTCCCAGTTCATGGACCAGAACAACCCGCTTGCAGAGCTTACCCACAAGAGAAGACTTTCATCTCTCGGCCCGGGCGGTCTTTCCCGTGACAGAGCCGGATTCGAGGTACGTGACGTACACTACTCCCACTACGGAAGAATGTGTCCTATCGAGACTCCTGAAGGTCCGAACATCGGTCTGATCTCCTACCTTGCTACTTTCGCAAGGATCAACGTGTACGGCTTCATCGAGGCTCCGTACAGACGCGTTGACAAGGCGACCGGCAAGGTCCTCGACGAGGTAGTCTATATGACCGCTGACGTTGAGGATAACTACGTTGTGGCTCAGGCGAACGAGCCTCTCGATGAAGAGGGACATTTCGCAAGACCCCGCGTAAACGCGCGCTGCCGCGACTCTATCCTTGAAATCGAGCGCGAAAAGGTCGATTTCATGGACGTATCTCCTAAGATGGTAGTATCCGTTGCTACGGCGATGATCCCGTTCCTCGAGAACGACGACGCGAACCGTGCGCTGATGGGTGCGAACATGCAGCGTCAGGCAGTTCCGCTGATGGTAACAGATAATCCTATCGTCGGCACAGGTATGGAGTACAAGGCTGCGGTCGACTCCGGCATCGTTGTATGCACCAAGGAGGACGGCGTAGTTACAGAGGTTGACGCAGACAAGATTGTTGTTACAAACGACCTCGGTCAGGAGCACATTTACAGACTTGTGAAGTTCAAGCGCTCCAACCAGGGCAACTGCGTGAACCAGCGCCCGATAGTAAGCAAGGGCGAGAAGGTCAAGGCAGGCGACGTTATCGCAGACGGACCTGCAACAAAGATGGGCGAGATCGCACTTGGCAAGAACGCCCTCATCGGCTTCATGACATGGGAAGGCTACAACTACGAGGACGCCGTACTCATCAACGAGAAGCTGGTTTACAATGATGTCTACACATCCATTCATATAGAGGAATACGAGCTCGAATGCCGCGAGACCAAGCTCGGCCCGGAGGAGATCACACGCGATATCCCGAACATCTCCGACGACGCGCTGAAGGATCTCGACGAGAACGGTATCGTAAGAATAGGCGCAGAGGTGCACTCCGGCGATATACTTGTCGGCAAGGTTTCCCCGAAGGGCGAGACCGAGCTCAACGCCGAGGACAGACTGCTCCGCGCTATTTTCGGCGAGAAGTCCAAGGAGTTCCGCGATAATTCGCTGAGAGTTCCCCACGGCGTAAGCGGTATCGTTGTTGACGTTAAGAAGTTCAACCGCGAGAACTGCGACGAGCTTTCACCCGGAGTAAACGAGAAGGTACGCGTTTATATCGCACAGAAGAGAAAGATCTCCGTCGGCGATAAGATGGCGGGCCGTCACGGAAATAAGGGTGTCGTTTCCAGAATTCTCCGTCAGGAGGATATGCCGTTCCTGCCGGACGGTACTCCGCTTGACATCGTGCTGAACCCTCTGGGCGTACCTTCCCGAATGAACATCGGACAGGTGCTCGAGGTACACCTCGGCTACGTTGCAAAGGCACTCGGCTGGAAGATCGCAACACCGGTATTCGACGGCGCGCACGAGCAGGATATCCGCGAGCTGTACGACGCTGCAAGAGCTATCAACAGCGG
>CALBGD010000175.1 GCA_937893735.1 uncultured Clostridia bacterium
CCGCTTCCGCGGAATAGTCATCACGCACGGTCACGAGGACCACATCGGCGCCCTGCCGTACCTACTCAAGAAAATAAACGTGCCGATCTACGGCACCCGCCTGACTCTGGGTCTTGTGGAGGGAAAGCTGAAGGAGCACGGTCTGCTGTCGCAGGCCTCCCTGAACGTTGTCGAGCCGCGCCAGAACGTCCGCATGGGCTGTATGTCCGTGGAGTTTATCCGCGTTAACCACTCCATTCCTGACGCGTGCGCGCTCGCTATCCACACCCCGGCGGGAGTTATCATACACACCGGCGACTTCAAGGTGGACTACACCCCGATAGAGGGCGGCATAATCGACCTCGCGCGCTTCGGCGAGCTCGGCAACAGGGGAGTCCTCGCGCTGATGTCCGAGAGCACCAACGCAGAGCGTCCCGGCTACACAAAATCTGAGCGCTCCGTGGGCGAGAGCTTCAAGAACCTGTTCAATTCCGCGGAGGGCAAGCGTATCATAATCGCTACGTTCTCCAGCAATATCCACAGAATACAGCAGATAATAGATCAGGCGATAATACACGACAGGAAGGTCGCTGTTTCCGGCAGAAGTATGCAGAACGTCATCGCAAAGGCGGTCGAGCTGAATTACGTCAAGGTGCCGGAGGACGTCCTTGTTGATATCGAGGACGTGAACAAGTACCCGCCCGAGAAGCTGGTAATATGCACCACCGGAAGTCAGGGCGAGCCGCTTTCAGCGCTTTCCAGAATGTCCAGCGGCGACCACAGGCAGGTCACCATCACCCCGATGGATTTCATTATAATCTCCGCAACGCCTATCCCCGGCAACGAGAAGCTTGTCACCAAGGTAGTAAACGAGCTGATGAAGCAGGGCGCCGAGGTGATCTACGAGTCCATGTACGAGGTTCACGTTTCCGGCCATGCGTGTCAGGAAGAGCTGAAAATGATGATCTCCCTCACCAAGCCGAAGTTCTTTATTCCGATACACGGCGAGTACAAGCATATGAAGAAGCACAGCAAGCTTGCCATGGGCATGGGCATTCCCGAGGAGAACATCTTCATCTCCGACGTGGGACAGGTCCTCGAGACGGACGGCGTTGAGATGAAGTTCACGGGCACGGTGCCCTCCGGCAGAGTGATGGTGGACGGCTACGGCGTCGGCGATGTTGGGAGCGTGGTGCTCCGCGACAGAAAGCACCTTGCAGAGGACGGCGTAATGATAATCGTTGCGACCATCGACCGGGAATCCGGCTGCGTGCTGGCTGGTCCGGACATCGTTTCCCGCGGCTTTGTGTATGTCCGCGAGAGCGAGGAGCTTATAGATGAAGCAAAGCAGCTTATGAAGCAGGTCATGGAGAACTGCCGCGAGCGCAATATCCGCGAGTGGGGCAACATAAAGTCCGCAATGCGCGACGCGCTTAGCGACTACATCTATTCCAAGACCAAGCGCAGCCCGATGATACTTCCGATAATCATGGAGGTACAGGGAAAGGCTGACTGATCTCCGGGCGCCTGCCCGAATGGTTTGTTAGGAGGAGCTTCTTTTGAAGAATCTGTACAGAAGCAATTTGCTGCTGGGACTTGTCACGGCGCTGACTGTATGCCTTGTAATTCTGGATATAGCGCTGTTCCGCGACAATAAAACGCTTTTCTGGATATCGCTGCCCATACTCCTTACAGTGGCGGGATTCGCGATTGGAAAGCTGTTCCAGATAAGAAAGAACGAATACGCGTATTACGACTGGCTGGGGCTCACGATCAGCGACGCCAACCAGAAAGCCCTTGACCAGTACCCGCTTCCCATGGCGGTGGTGAGCAAGGAAAGGCGCATACTCTCTTTCAACAATTCCTTTGCGCTGAAATTCTTCCACCCGGACGACGACAACAGCAGCATTGACGAGGTGCTCACCGATTCCCTCGCCATGCTGGAGGGCGACGGCAGGGAGATAGAGGTCAACGGCAGAGATCGGAAGAGCACACGTATGAACTCCAGTCACACTTGAATCTCG
>CALBGD010000176.1 GCA_937893735.1 uncultured Clostridia bacterium
CCGCCAAGGTCGTATACAACGATCTTCTGCTCTTCTTCCTTATCAATGCCGGAAGCAAGCGCTGCCGCCGTCGGCTCGTTGATGATTCTGTGGACCTTAAGACCTGCTATCTGACCTGCGTCCTTGGTAGCCTGACGCTGGCTGTCGGTGAAGTATGCAGGAACTGTGATTACTGCGTCGGAAACCTTCTCGCCGAGGTATGCTTCCGCGTCGCCCTTCAGCTTCTGAAGTATCATAGCGGAGATCTCCTGAGGAGTGTACTTCTTGCCGTCGATATCTACCTTGTAGTCGCTGCCCATGTGGCGCTTGATGGAGATAACGGTCTTTTCAGGGTTGGTGACAGCCTGGTTCTTTGCAAGCTGACCTACCAGACGCTCGCCGTCCTTGGTGAATGCAACAACGGACGGTGTTGTTCTGGAGCCCTCAGAGTTTGTGATTACGACAGGCTCGCCGCCCTCGATAACTGCTACGCAGGAGTTTGTAGTACCTAAGTCAATGCCTATGATCTTTCCCATAATGAATTCCTCCATTCTTTTGTGTGCATGATGTCATGCTATGAAAATTAAATTAAATGCTTTTGTTGATGTACAGCGGCAATGCCGCCGCACTTAGTTGGCTACTGCGACCATGGCGAATCTTATCACCTTGTCGTTTATCTTGTAGCCCTTGGCGAAGGTCTTTGCGACCTTGCCGCTTTCAACGCTGTCATCGTCCACCCTCTGCACCGCCTGATGCAGCTGCGGATCGAAATCAGCGCCGTCGCTCTCGATCTCTGTTACGCCCAGCTTTGAGAGAACTCCCATGAAGCTGTCGTATATCATCTGAACGCCCTGCTTGTAATTCTCGTCGGAGCAGTCGGCTTCAAGCGCCCTTTCGAGGTTATCCATGACCGGCAGGAAATCCGAAACCACATTGCATATTATGTCCGCGCGGAGCTCCAGTTTTTCTTTCGCTGTGCGCTTTCTGTGGTTGTCATATTCCGCCATTGTCCTCAGGAGCTGATCCTTTACCTGTGCAAGTTCCTTGGCGAGCTTTTCGTCAGCGTCTGACTGTTCGTCAACGATCTCGGCTTCTGCCGCTTCCTCTGCGGGGGCTTCATCGGGCTGTACGTTCTGCTCCAGCTCCTTGCTATCGCTGTTTTCCATTGTCCTTGACCTCGCTTTCTATCTGAGGCGGCTGATCCGTTTCTTCAGACAGCAGCCTGGTGATCTTATTGCTGAAATACTCGATATAAGGAATGACCCTGCGGTAGTCCAGCCTCATCGGGCCGATAACTCCGAGCGTTCCCGCGGGCTTGCCGTCCTTGTAGTAGGTACCGCTCACAAAGCTCGAATTTCCTATCGCGAATGTATCGGAACTATCCTCGCCGCCGAACTTTATGCTTATCCCTGAAAACGTGCTGTCCATCAAAGCGGAAAGCTCCTGTTTGTTCTCAAGGAACTTCATAACGTCAACCACCGGGAACTCCTGACATTCCAGCAGGTTCGTCTGACCGGACACCTCAACGCTGTCCTGCATGAGGTCGTTTGAAAGCTCATGCACTGCGTTCAGCAGGGGCGAAAGCGTGACCATGTAGGTTCCGAGAGCCTCGGTCAGCTTTTCAATGTATTCATCGGTCATCTCTTCGAGGTTTACGCCCTGAAGATTGCTGTGGACGAAGCTGGAGAAGAACTCCATCTGTTCGTTCGTCAGGTCGAACTGCATTCGGCATACGCGATTCTTTATCGCGCCGCTGCTGGTGATCATCAGCAGGACGTACATACGCCGCCCTGTCGGGATAACGTCCACCTTTGTTATCACGGAGAACTGCGCCACATGGTTCGTTGAGAACGTTGCACAGTTCGTGACCTCTGCAAGTGCAGATGAGGCGCTCTGTATCAGAGCCTCCTCCGGGGTGGAGCTGCTGTCGTGCACCGCGTTTTCAAGGATCTCGTCTATCTGTTCGATAGCCGATTCCTCAAGCGGGACTGGATCCATCAGGTTGTCGATGTAGAACCGGTATCCCTTGTATGTTGGGACCCTGCCTGCGGACGTGTGCGGGTGGTCGAGATAACCCTCCTGCTCAAGCGCCGCCATCGTATTCCTTATCGTAGCAGAGGAAACCGAGATATCCGGTTTTTCGGCAAGCGCCTTTGAACCGACAGGCTCGCCTGTTCTGATATACTCATCAACTATCGCTGAGAGTATTTTCATTGATCTGGTGTCCATCTGACCACCTTCCTTGTATCTTTAGCACTCTATCTCTCTGAGTGCTAAATATAATTTAACACAGATTTGCGAAAAAGTCAAGTGTTTTTTGAAAAAAAATAACCAAATTTTCCACAAAGTTTTCAACATTCTTTTGTTGAAAATCACAATAAGCCCAGACAAATGGCTCAACCATCGCGCAAAACCGTATCGGCGGACTTACAGAAAGCCCGCCGGGAGGTGTTATTCCGCGTCCAGCGCCGCGGTTATCAGGTAGTTCAGCTCCTCCATTGCCGCGCTGCGAAGCTCCTTCGGGAGGGCTTCGCCGTTCCTGCGGCGGAGCCTTGCGCTCAGGCTGATGTTCCCGTCAGACAGGCGTTTCACGCGGATATTGTACGCCTCGCAGCTCACTTCCTTGCCGCCGTGGGAGAATGTGAGCTGCGTGCTGTCCGTATCCCCGGAGAGCAGCATGGCTCCGGTAGTTTCCACCGTATCAAGCCGATTGCCGAGCTTTCCTCCGGAAAACACTCGGGAGCCGTTCAGCACTGCGGTCGCGCCGTATTCGTCCGGAGTCATTCCGTAGCCGTTTTCAGAATATACGAACTGCGGCAGAAGCACGCTTTTCCCAGCCGCCGTACCGTTCAGCAGATCGATCAGATAGGTTCTGGGGGAATTGCCGGAGCGGTACGCGTTTTCTATCATGCTGACCGGCTTTTCAGCGGAGGTTATCCCCTCGGTGAAGTGCAGGTCGGTCAGCAGGTCCGGGTCGTCGGAGCTGCACACCAGCATATTCAGGCTGCACCGG
>CALBGD010000177.1 GCA_937893735.1 uncultured Clostridia bacterium
CCGCCTCTATTTTAACAGGTTTTTCAGAGTAAACGCCCCTTTTCTGCTTGTTGATAACAGTGTCAGCTGCGTCAATGTATTCATTGCACCAAACTGTCGTACTACCGACTGAATACCTGTTAACGGAATTATATTCATTTGAAATGATAGAACCGTTCCACGATAAATTGTTATCGTTATAGATAAAAACACTATTTCCTTTCAAAGATGTCACCACACCGGCCATCTGTTCCGTTATCTCAACAACGCTGTTTTGAATCCACAGACTGGAAACACCATATGCTTCTTTCGCTTTAAGGTAGCCGCCGAAAACATCTGTTTTTTGACTGATGGCTCTGACGTCCAGATAGCCTTTATTCATCTTGACATCATATGATTCTGCGTTCGGCGCGCTTATGTAGCCGCCGTTCATCTTTAAAAGGTAGTCGCCTAAAAGCTCCTCAGCGGAAGATTTGATATAGCCGCTGCTTATTTCGACCTTCGAGCCAAAAGGGCAGTCTATTTCCAGAACGCCCGAGCCGCTTATGTAAGCGCACTTGTCATCTATACCCGCAAATACCGCATCCGAGACAGCCGAGCGCACCTTGTTGTAACCCACAAGCTCAATTGATATATCGCCATCGTAGGTAAACGCAGAACGGAAATCAACGCTTCCCGCGTTAATATTCGCGCCGAAAAGCGTGAGCGTGCCGCGCGTTTTACTGGGATTGCCGTCCCACATCCAGCCGTTGCCATAACGGGGCGTGCCGTCCTCCAGACCGCCGATGGTGTTGGGGTCGTCGTCCGCGCGGGCGGGGAGCGACATCACCGGCATAAGTCCAATGATCATGCATACCGCCAGGAGTATGCACATTAGTTTTTTAACACTGCTTTGCTTGGTAAAAATCATATTTTTCCCTCCAAAATAATTACGCATACCAGTAGCTGCCTTAATATATCATTATATCATGTTATGCAGATTTTGTCAATAATCAGCGCTTATTTTTGGTCTGATCATATCCCGGCGCTGACCTTTTGCAGGCGTTGAGCACTGCCGTATTACGAAAAAAGGACGCATTTCAGTAAAAAGCGTCCTTAGTATTATTAAGGTATGACCAGCGAATGAAACAGCAGGCGCCATGTATTATGATAACCTGATGACTATTTTACCGAAAATCACCTTAGTATGGTCATCAAACATTGCAGATGTTACCCGGTCTGCCAGATAGGATATCATGTTGAAATGTCCCAGATATGCGTCCTTTACGGTGTTCATCACCGGATAGCCGTGGTACATTCCCTTGCCCGCCTCGAGCGTGACATCAACGCCGGCGCTTTTCATCTGCGCCTCGAGCTCGCCGCACATCGCGTAGAGGACCTCGCAGTCGGCAAAGCAGATGTATGCGTCCTTCAGCCCGGAATAGTTTCCGAGCTGCGGATATGTCATATATTTTGGCAGCTCCCTGCCGTTGGTGATGAGGTCATAAAAGGTGTCGAGCCATTTTACGGTCAGGCAGATATCGGTCTTTTCGAGCTGTTTTGCGCGCTCCCTTTCCTCCTGTGAATAAATGCACATTTCCGGGGAGGAAACATACAGCTTATCCGGCATGGGTATATTTTCTCCCAGCTCGTTGATGTGCGAGATAAGCGCCAGCGCGAGAGTTCCACCGGACGAGCAGCCGGCCGCCGCGACATTCCCGGCGCCGTATTCTGAAACAAGGGATTTGTAAACCTTGTACACCATATCGACCGCTTCATTCATGGAACACTCGATACACAGAGGATAGTGGGGAATTATAACATCTCTTCCGGTTTTCAGCGCCAGCTCCTCGAACAGAACATAATCTGCGCCGTCAGGGAACTTGAGCATTTGGGTGTCAGGAATGTACAGCAGCGCCGTTGTGCTGTCCTTACGCGTGAGAAATGTGGAAAGACAGCCGTGCTCGAACCTGCGCTCGTATTCAAGCTTTGGCGAAAATGCTTTGTCCATCATGGGAATGACGCGGGAGGTTTTCCGGTATTTTTCGCGCAGCTCGTCTGCGGATAAGTTTGGCGCCTTCTTATATTTGAATATCTGAGCCGCCTTTCTTCTCAGACGGTATTTCAGCGTGAATTCAGACATTTTATCCCTCCGGTCGGTTTTGTTAAAGAGGCTGTTTGGTGTTCAATGTATAAAGCAGGAGTTATTTTACTCCATAAAAAATTCCTTTTTTAAATGAAAGATATATCGGCAAACATGAAACAAAATTTAATAAACCGCCAATCACTAGCCATACAAGTTCTGATGAAACGCCTGCATACAGCGCGATTTGAAATATTCCAATAACAGCCCCTGCCAATCCGGAATAAACAGTTACACCAAAGCTTAAATTCTTTTGAAGTCTTGTAGCGATTTCCTTTTCATGTATTTTGTTCAGGTAAATAATATAGGCAACGCCGAATATAACAGCAGCCAGTGCAATGAGAGCTATATAGTCCGTCACATGGTGAAAACCATTTCTGCAAAAGTAAACAATGCCTGCCGCAAGATGTATTATCCAGCCGATATCACTTAACAGCCCCAATATCATAAATGGGATATCCGGCATCATAGCCGTATAGCGAACGCCGTTTTTTCCTTTCTGCTGGAGCTGTTTGATATGGTCTTCTGTTATTTTTCTTTTTTCATGCAGGATTTCTTTTATCTTACTCATAGAAAATCTCCAACTCTTTTTCTTCTTCATAACCGAAAGGTTATGGCACAATTTGCCGATTTGCGTATGTGCGAGGACATTTAAATCTATAATAAACGCTCCGCGTTTATTATACCATGAAATATATGCGCTGTCAATGACTGCGTTCCGGGAGGAATATTGCGGAAAAATGCGGCACGGAATACCCGCGCCGCATTTACTATATTCAGACTATCGACATGAACCACTCAACCGTTTCCGGGTCGTGATGGGAGAAGAACAGGCTCTTTCCCGTGTCAAGGGCTTCGAGGCGCTTCATTTCCTCGGCGCTCAGCTCAAAGTCAAACACGTCGATGTTTTCCTTCATTCGGTTCTCGTGGACGGATTTCGGGATAACCACAGAGCCGCTCTGGAGCAGGAATCTCAGCGCTGTCTGCGCGGGAGTCTTTCCGTGATTTTCGCCTATCTCGATGAGCTCCGGCGTGCTGAAGAAGTTGTTTCTTCCCTCGGCAAACGGACCCCAGCTCATGAGCTGAGTGCCGCACTTGGCAAGGTACTTTCTGGCGGTTTTCTGCTGCTGGAATATGTGGTTCTCCACCTGATTGACGGCAGGCTTGATTTCTGCGAAATGCGCGATGTCGATGAAGCGGTCAGGATAGAAGTTCGACACTCCGATGGCGCGCGCCTTTCCCGCCTTGTAGGCTTCCTCCATCGCGCGGTAGGAGCCGTAGTAATCTCCGAACGGCTGATGTATCAGGAGCAGGTCAACATAGCCGCTTTTCAGCTTCCTGAGGGATTCGTCTATCGAGGCCTTCGCCTTTTCGTAACCGGCGTTGGTTATCCATATCTTGGTGGTGATGAAAAGCTCCTCGCGGGGAAGTCCGCACTTCTCGATCGCATTGCCGACGCCCTCTTCATTGCCGTATGCCTGCGCGGTGTCTATGCTGCGG
This sequence comes from uncultured Clostridia bacterium, assembly GCA_937893735.1. Taxonomy (GTDB): domain Bacteria; phylum Bacillota; class Clostridia; order Oscillospirales; family Ruminococcaceae; genus CAG-115. Next base: position 3,602 of record CALBGD010000177.1, read on the forward strand.
TATCCGTTCTTTATCGCTTCAAGCACGCAGCGCTCTGTTTCCTCAGCCGGGGTCTGATATACTCCGTAGCCGAGCTGTGGCATTTTTACTCCGTTGTTGAGAGTTACATAAGTCATGTTTTTTCCTCCGTTCAGTATTCATTAGAGTTGCTGTATTTCCGTGGAAATACTCTTTACAATCCTATTATATCATGATATAATGTAAATGTACAATATCAATAACGAAATCTGCATTTCATAAAATGAATAGTGGAGGGCATATGCTGGATCTGTATGAACTTGAACAGCTTGCGGCATTCGGAGAATACGGCACTCTGTCGCTGGCGGCGGAGCGCCTGCATATTTCTCAGCCGACGATCACGAGGAATATGCGCCATCTGGAGGACGAATTCGGGGCGCCGCTTTTTAACCGCACAAAGAACCGGATAGAACTCAACGCAACGGGAAAGCTGGCGGTGGAATACGCCCGGAAGCTCCTGCTGGAAGCGGAGCAGGCGGTAAAACAGGTGCGCGCGTTCGACCAGCGCCAGAGGACGATAATCGTGCGCTCCTGTGCGCCAGCGCCGCTGTGGGAGCTGATGAAGTCGCTGGAGAAGAAGCACCCCGGGAACACGATATCGTCAAGCATTGCGCAGAACGACGAGGTGCTGCGCTCATGGGAAAGCGGCGACTGCGACATCGCCGTGCTTCCGTTTGCGCACCGCTGTGAAAATTCGGAGCCACGCGAATTCATGCGGGAAAATCTGTTCGTGTGCGTTCCTGCGGAGCATGAGCTTGCAAAGCATGACAGCCTCAGCTTCGCGGATATAAACGGATTCAATTTCCTGCTGCGCACGGAGCTTGGCTTCTGGGATTCACTCTGCCGGCAGAAAATGCCCGCGTCGAAATTCCTTGTTCAGACCGATGAATTTGCGTTCAATGAACTGGTACGGTCGTCCTCGCTGCCCTGCTTTACTACGGATTACATTCTTCACCGCTCCTCGGATTACTACGGCCGGATGATGATACCGCTTACCGACGAAGAGGCAAAGGTGGTTTTCTATCTGCTTTCCAGACGCCCGGGACTGGTGTGAGGTCCGTTCACTTTTTCTTCTTGTACCCGCAGTCGCAGCATGGACCGCCGGAGGCAAGCGTGTACTCCCTTACGAAATCCGAGGCCCTGCCGGCTTCTGTCATATTGTAGTCTAACCGGCACATGGCGGGCACAAGGTCGTAAAGCCCGAGCTCCTTCATGAGGGTGCAGATACCGCAGCGTGTAAAGCGCGCCTCGTAGCCGCTTCCGTCGGGGTAGATGAAGAGATCCATGTTCCACGAATAGGGATTGCGGTCGGCGGCTTTCAGCGCGGCGGTCTGCTCCATTCCGGCGATATCCTTGGGGGTGAATTTTTTCTTTCCGCTCTTGCGGCAGAACCACTTCACTGCGGGAGTCATCATGGATTTTGCGTAGAACTCGGTGAGCTGTTCCACGGTCGGGCGCTTCGGCATATGAAGAACTACCGCCGAAAGCATTGCGCAGTTCACGATGTTCATTTTGAAGCGGTCAGCCTTTTCAAACTCCGGGAGTTTTGCGATTATTCTGCGGTACTCCGGCTTTGCGGACGCGGTTATCTCCATGGCTGTGCTTTTGTCGTATCCCAGCACTTCGTTGAGCTGTTTCCTGAATGAGCCTGCGAACATCGCCCACATTCCCCATGGCATTCCTGAGTATTTCATGATATTGCACCTCTTTATTTGAATGTAAGTTAGATAAAACTAACTTGTTGCTATACCTTTCTCACTGAATTGATTATATCACGGAAACGTTTATTTTTCAATAGGGAATACCCTGTTTATGTGATTTTATGCAAAAAAAATCGGCAGAGAGCCCCCGCCGATTTTCTTAATTTTTCTGCATATTACTTAGCGCGCTTTTTGGAGAGAAGAGCCATTGCGCCGGCTCCAAGCGCTATCGCTATGAAAGCGGAAACGCCCTCTGCGCCTGTCTCAGGATTCCTGGAGGTGCTGTTATCCTCTGCGGTATCTTCCTCTGCGGAGCCTGACTCTTCGGAAGCGTCATCGCTGCGCTTGATGTAGCTTATCTCGCCGCCGTCGGCATAAAGTGTGAGCACAAGATCACCGTTGTCGTTGGTTTTCAGGGTGTAGTCTGCCGACTCAGCCTCGTAAGCCTCGTTGTCGTAGGCAACGTAGGTTCCCTCGCCGTCGCCCTTTTCGCCGCTGTCGAACATATAAGCGCTGAAATCACGGGTCTTTTCGCCGTTCATGTAGGTCTCGCCGTGACCGTCCTCGCCGATATTAAAGTAAAGCTCAGTATCTGCGTAAGCGTCGCCGAAAGCGCTGAGGTCAGCGTCCCATGTTCCTACAAGCGCGGAAATCTGCGCAAGGGAGCTTTCGGTGCGGCTGGAGAAGTCCATGTTTTCAAGGCAGAACAGCGATATGCAGCTGTCGATGGTCTGGACGCTTGCGTCTGCGTCTATTCCGGCGCTGAGCCAGTAAGCATACTTGCCCTTGAAATAGCCCTGGAGCTCGTCAAGGTCGCTGCCATAGCGGAATTCTATGTGATATGTTGCGTCCATCGTATCGTCGCGGAAGAAGAAATAGTTGAATTCGCCCGCTTCATCGGTGCTCTTGTAAACGTCGCAGAAGAACGACGGATCCATTTCTACGCCGCCCCAGTTGAGGGTCTCGCCGTCGCCTACCTTGTACTGACCGATGTACTCGTATGTGTGGGTGGATTCCGTGCCGTCGGTGAGTCTGATGACTGCGGTGTCGTCCCTGAATGTAAACTGCTGTGCGCCGTTTATGTACCAGCAGTCAAATGTCGGCACTCCGGTCTCGGCGATCCTGTCTATCGCTTCCTGACCGTAATACGGAGAGCTGATGGAGCCCTTCAGGGAAGCCGCGGCGTCATCTGCGTTGTCCTCGCCGACAACTGCGGCACAGTATTTTTCCCAGAGGGGATCGTACTTTTCGTCCAGAATGGTGTCGAAAAGGTTGTTGTAGGTTATCCCGTTTTCTCCGGCGATCTCCGGCCAGATACCGGTCTCTCCGGATCCGGTTTCCGCTTCGCTGGTCGCTGCGCCCGCGCTTACAGCAACGGAGGAGAGGATAACTCCTGCGGCTAATGCCGATGTCATTTTCTTGATGAATTTCATGCTTGTTGCCCTTTCTTTTTTTATTTGTTAGTCAAAACTAACTTACACCTGAACCGTTTGGTTAGTTTTGACTACCCTGATATTCTATCACTATTTTTTCATCTTGTCAATAACGTAATTCAAATCTGGGAAAAAAGTGATAATTTGATTTCATATCAGGAATATCAGTCCAAGGAACATTATTGCTCCTGCGATATTGCCCTTTGCAGGCAGCTTTGTGGGAAGCAGAAGTATCATAATTACAAGCGTGTTGAATATGCACGCCCATGCCGGAAGAGAAGTGCCTCCGGATACTATCATAACGAACAGGGTCACCACGAATCCCAGCAGACCTGCATAGCCTGCAAACATCGGAGCGATGGTCTTTTTCTGGAATTCCAGAACGGCGTCCCGCACTTCGCCCGTCCTGCCTAGCCGTATGTATATCCATTCTATCGCTCCGAATAAAACATGATGCGCTGTTATAGGGATAAGATACAGCGCCGCGCAGATAAGCATAATTATGGCGGCAGGTCTTGAAAATTCCCTTATCCATGCGCTCAGTCCAATGTAACCGAAGCTGAACAGGGTTATCGCCAGCACTCCGAGAAGCATTGAAGCAAGCGGGAATGAAAGCGGCATATCCGCAAACATAGCCGACATCTTTCCGGCGTCTTTGATGTTCTTCATATCAAGACGCCCCTTTTTGGAATACCCAAGCAGGCAGTCTGTAACTCCGCACAGAATGTGCCCTGTTATTGCTGATAGTAACGCTATTTTGATCATTTTACCATACCTCGCCCAATGCTTGTTAGATTGTACTAACTCAGTTTTTTAAAATGAGCCGCCCTCAGGCAACCTATCAGGTGTATTATATCATAAAATCAGATTTTTTACAAGTATGCAGAGTGGAAAAATCGCTGCAAAAGCGGTCATGCAATTGCAGCGATATGTGTTATGAGTTTTGCTTTTTCATTTCCTCGATACACTGACGGAGCGCGGCATAACCGGTCTCAGGGTCGTCAATATCGGAAACAGTCTTTTCCATCGGGCAGATATTGGTCCCGCTTCGGTTGACTATCCTTTCGGTCAGGAGGTCGTAGGTGCAGGGGATACCATGCTTTTCAAGAAGATCCTTTCCGGCTCGTGACATCGTTTTCGCGTGCACGCAGACGATACCAGCCTTTACAAACAGCATTGCCGCGGCTTTTCCGACTATCACATCGGCGGCGGAATATCCGGAAAGATCCCTGCCCTCCGCAATGAATCCCATCATCGGGGAAATTCCCCTGCCGTCGCCGGTGAATATCTCACCGTCCCTGCAAAGGGCTATGGAATGACCGCTGAGGGCTTTTTTCGCAAGCTCGATATCAGTCATTCGCGCCGTCCTTTATCATGAGCTTCCTGAGAAGAATGATGATCCCCGGAACCAGCACAGCCTGAACTGCAAGTCCGATAAAGCCTGTCTGTATCTGCCCCCAGATCGTGGCGGGGGTGAACGGAGAAATGCTCTGGGTCAGCGCGATAAGTCCCATGAATGCGGCTCTGCCGGCAATCTGCGCGGAGATGACCGCAGGGAACGCCCAAAGTGCGTTGCAGGATATTTTCTTGGTGAACAGCCCGGAGACCGCCGCGAAAACCGCGAGCTCAGCCATCATAAACGGGAGCCTTGCCGCCGCGGGCATCGCGCTTCCCGCCGCAGAGGTGATAACGAAGCTTACCAGCGGAGAAAGAACTCCCACGGCAAGACCCCACTTAGAGCCAAGCAGGCAGCCGCCTATCAGCACCGGGAGGTACATCGGAAGCCACTGTACGCCGCCCGGCTGACCCAGCGCGAGATGTACCAGCTGCGGAAGCACCACCGCCAGAGCGATCAGCCCGGCGGAGATCAGGGACTTTACAGCTATTTTCTTTCCGTATGAAATATTGCGGTATGTAAGTGCATTTTCCAGCATAGTGTTTCCTCCTTAGTGCTCGAATGTCTTTGCCACGCTTACAAGAAGCTCGCGGATAGGCAGGTGCTGCGGGCATATCTTCTCGCATTTTCCACATTTGATACAATCGGAAGCCTTTCCGCCCTGCTTGGTGTAAACCTCGGAATAGTAGTAATCCGGGTTCCAGTCGTGGGTGATCTCCTTTGTGTTCATGCAGGAGAACAGGTCGGGAATTGATATCTTCTTCGGACAGCCTGCAACACAGTAGCGGCACGCTGTGCAGGATATCAGCTTCTTGGAATGGAGTATCTCCACGACCTTGTTTACCGCCGCGAGCTCAGTTTCATTAAGCGGCTTGAAGTCCTTCATATAGCTGATGTTATCCTCAAGCTGGGCGAGGTCGCTCATTCCGGAAAGGACGCACAGCATTCCGTCAAAGCCTGCCGCGAAGCGCACCGCATAGCTTGCCGTGCTGCCGCCGTGCAGGTCCTCGAGCACTTTCTTGGCTTCTGCCGGCATATTTACGAGGTTTCCGCCCTTGACCGGCTCCATTACCAGAACCGGCTTGCCGAACTTACGACAGACCTCGTATACCTTGCGGCTCTGTACTGCCGGGTCGTTGTAGTCAAGGTAGTTGAACTGTATCTGTACGACCTCTATCTGCGGATATTCAGTGAGTATCTGCTCCAGGACTTCGGCGGTGTCGTGGAACGAAATCCCGAAGTGCTTTATCTTGCCCTCGGCTTTCAGCTCCAGCGCCGTTTCGTACGCCCTGCACGCCTTGAATTTCGGGTAATTCCCGGCTCCCTGAGCGTGCATTAGGTAGAAGTCAAAGTAATCCACGCCGCACCATTTGAGCTGGTTCTCAAAGAACGGGCGGATATCCTCCTGCTTGCTGAAGTAGCTGTCGGTGAGCTTGTCCGTGAGTATGTAGCTCTCCCGGGGATAGCGGCTTGTAAGGCAGGAGCGTATCGCGGTCTCGCTCTGGCCGCCGATATATCCGTGCGCAGTGTCGAAGTAGTTGAAGCCCTCCCCGATGAATCTGTCGATCATCTTGCAGAACTGCGGCTCGTCAACTTTGCCGTCCTTCATTGGAAGCCGCATACAGCCGAATGCCAGTTTTTTCTTTACGTTTTCCATGGTGTACCTCCTTGGTTTCCTTAAGGTCTGAAGTCTTAGCCGGACTTAAATTTATTATAACACCGGAATCCTGTTTTTTCAATATGAACATCAGACTTTTTTTTACGTCCGGATCAGACGCCTTACATATTTATACTATGTGGATCCTGAGTGCGAAACCGCATTGGAATGCGCCTTTGCAATATACTAAAGTTTACTGTGTATTTGTTCATCATCACCAAACCTGTTGAAAGAATATCATGCGTTATGTCACTTGCAATTTTCTGTGAAGTATGATATAATGACCGTGGTTAGAAAAGACTAACCGAATGAGAATAAGTCATTGGCAGTGCCGCTCAACTGGTGCGCAGAACGGCGGCGTGCCGATGAATACCTGCCGGAAAAACCGGAATAATAATGCAAATGCTCCGCCAGTGCGGATAAATCAAAAAGAGAGGTACACAACATGAATTATCTTGAGATCGTAAATGTCATCGGACGCGAGATCATCGACTCCCGCGGAAATCCTACCGTTGAGGCCGAGGTATGGCTCGCTGACGGCACAATCGCCCGCGGCGCGGCTCCCAGCGGCGCTTCCACAGGCGAGTTTGAGGCGCTGGAGCTCCGCGACGGGGACAAGTCCCGTTTCGGCGGCAAGGGCGTTTCCAAGGCTGTAAACAACGTGAACACCGTTATCCGCGAGGCTGTCGCAGGCATGGACGCTTCCGATATCTACGCCATCGACAAGGCAATGATCGAGGCTGACGGCACCAAGGACAAGAGCAAGCTCGGCGCAAACGCTATACTTGCTGTTTCCATCGCCTGCGCAAGGGCTGCTGCGGCTTCGCTCGATATCCCGCTGTACAGATTCCTCGGCGGCGTGAATGCAAACAGGCTCCCTGTTCCGATGATGAACATTCTGAACGGCGGCGCGCACGCTGCGAACACCGTTGACGTACAGGAATTCATGATAATGCCGGTCGGCGCAAAGAGCTTCACAGAGGGTCTGCGCTGGTGCACAGAGGTATTCCATGCGCTTGCGGCACTGCTCAAGAGCAAGGGACTTGCTACCTCCGTCGGCGACGAGGGCGGCTTCGCTCCTGACCTTGCAAGCGACGAGGAGGCTATCCAGTATATCCTCAGCGCAGTAGAGAAGGCAGGCTACAAGCCCGGCGAGGACTTCGTGCTTGCAATGGACGCAGCTTCCTCCGAGTGGAAGAGCGGCGAGAAGGGCAAGTATCACCTGCCCAAGTCCGGCAAGGATTTCACCTCTGCTGAACTGGTAGCGCACTGGGCGCAGCTCTGCGAGAAGTACCCCATCTACTCCATCGAGGACGGCCTTGATGAAGAGGACTGGGAGGGCTGGCAGATAATGACCAGAGAGCTCGGCGGCAAGGTTCAGCTCGTAGGCGACGACCTGTTCGTGACCAATACAGAGCGCCTTTCCAAGGGAATCTCCCTCGGCTGCGGAAACTCCATTCTGATAAAGCTGAACCAGATAGGCTCCGTATCCGAGACCCTTGAAGCGATCAAGATGGCTCACAAGGCAGGCTACACGGCTATTGCTTCCCACCGTTCCGGCGAGACTGAGGACACCACCATCGCTGACCTCGCAGTTGCGCTTAACACCTGCCAGATCAAGACCGGCGCTCCCAGCAGAAGCGAGCGTACCGCGAAGTACAACCAGCTTATCCGCATCGAGGAGCAGCTCGGCGACAGCGCGGTTTATCCCGGAAAGAATGCATTCAGCTTCATG
>CALBGD010000178.1 GCA_937893735.1 uncultured Clostridia bacterium
GGCTTTGTGCCTGCCGTCATGCGGAGTGACGACGCAGATGGCGGTTTATCGACAGCCTGTCGCGGCATAAACCGCGTAATACTCTATAATATATACTCTGTAATATATCATACACCATTTGAATCATTTTTGCAAGTGGTTTTGATGAAACTTTTATAATCTGTTCCAGAAATGGGGCGTTTTTTACCATTTAATGCAAAAGCGGCGCAGAAAAACTCCGCACCGCTGAATGTTGATGCATACGCAGGCTTCAGAAATTCAGCCGATGTACTCCCCGGCTATCCTTACCATCATATCGTTGAGCTTCTCCACATCGTAGGCTCCGATGGTGGGCTCCGTGTGGCTGAAGCCTATGCCGCTGTCGTCCGTGAGGAACGTATAGGTTCCGCCGGTCATTATCGCCATGCTCCGCAGGAGGTACTCGCAGGACTTGTCAACGCCGCTCGCCGCCACCGGAACTATGCGTATCCCCTTTTCAGCCGCCGTGCGGGTGTGCTTCACTACCTCGTCGATTATCTGTACGTCCCCGTGGGGAGGCGCGTCCAGCACAAGGAACATCACCTTGATGGAGTCCTCGTCCCAGTCGTGGGAGTTCACCGCGCTGTCAAGAGCCGTGTGCACCGCCTCGGGAGTGTCCCCGCCGCCGTCCGCGCTCTGCTCGGAGATGGCTCTTACAGCCGCGTCAAGGTCGGTGGTGAACGGAAATTCCCGGACAACATACTCGTCGCCCTCGTCACGGTAGAAATTCACGCTTATGCGCACCGGGATATTCGCGTTTTCCTGCTTTATGCGGGTGACTACGTCCTCCAGCTCCGCCTTTAGGTACTCCAGCTCATCGCCCATGGAGCCGGTGGTGTCGCACATTATCATTAGGTCTAGGGTCTTTGCGGCGGGCTTTGCTTCGCCGTCCAGCGTGAACGTGAATTCGCTGTCGCCGCTTACGATTTCACTGAAAGTCTGCGAGCCGCCGTCATACGTTACTTCAAAATCGGAAGGATCGCCCGCAAGCTGGGAATCCTTGCAGAACAGATACGCTCTGCCATCGCTGTCGGTCACTGCGGAATAGCCGATTCCCTGCACCTCCGCGCCGGAAACAGGAGCCCCGCAGCTGTCCTTTACCGTGACGGAAATGCGGTTATCAAGCCCGGTGCGCCATTCCTCGCGGTAGCCGCTCCAGTCAACACCATAGTTGTTGCTGTAATACAGCCCCTCCCAGAAGTCCCAGTGGTCGTTGTCGTTCCACTCGCCGCCGGTGAGCAGTCCCGCCTCGGGAGGTATCTCCGGCTCGGCTTCCCATGTGTACGGGAACGGCTCGGGGCACTCCACATACCCGTAGCCGGAATCCATCGCGCCGCCAGCCACACCAACAACGTCAGCCTCGGCAAAGAAGCCGTCCGCTGCCGGCGCGTCTTCCGCGATATCGTACATATAGTCGTCAGATGATTTCCCGGTGCCGCCGATGTCGGTGCCCTTGTAGTCCCCGCCCACCGGGTCGGAATGCTCCGGAGCCCTTGTGGTCATGGGAGCGGAGGTCTTTTCCGGCGCAGAAGTGCCCCCAGAAGTCGCCGCCGGTTTTTCCGGCTCGGATACGGGTGCCGCAGATGTTCCGGGCACGGAAGCCGCAGTCGTACCAGCGGAGGTATCAGGCGCGTGATCTGGCTTTTCCTCCGCCAGGGAGCTTCCCACGGACGCGGCGGAAGTCCCCGCAGAAGTACTGTCAGCCGCAGAGGTGCCCGGCTCCGCCGAAATACCCGGAGCCGTCCCGACTGTGGAGGGCTCCGCAGGCGCGGGAGCCGTGCTGTTCTGTGAAGCGCACCCTGTGAGCATTACCGCGGCGCAGATTATCGCTGTGAATGATGTTCTTTTCATATAAAAACGCCCCTTTCAGAAGGTCTTTTGTATATAAAACCGGGTAAATCTGAAAAAGGTTGCAAAAAAATCAGGCTGTTGGGAAAGGCATATCCACACCTTTCTCAACAGCCTGAGCAAGTATTTTATCAGTATTCCACGCACCATGGCGCACGTCTGTGCCACGGCAGGTAGTTTATCGGGTTGACCTTCTGACCGTTCTGACCGTTCAGTCTTATCTCGAAATGGCAGTGGTTTGCGGTGGACTGTCCCGTGGAGCCTACATCTGCGATAAGCTCGCCCATCGTCACCTGCTGACCTGCGTAAACGTGCAGGTAGCTTGCGTGTCCGTAGACCGTCACCATGCCGTTCGCGTGCTGTATCATTACGCAGTTTCCGTAACCATAGTACCACTGCGCGAGTATTACCGTGCCGGATTCCGCCGCGTATATAGGCGTTCCGTAGGGCGCGGTGATGTCTATTCCGCTGTGCCCGTAGTATCCGCCGTAGCCGTACATCATCTCGGAGATCTGTCCGCCGTCGCCGCCTACCGGCCACAGGAACTGTCCAACCGGCATATTCTCCGGAATAGATACGGTGACGTTCTTCGGTATCTCCTTGGTTCCCTGCGCGATTATCTCGTTCACAGGGTCGGAAACAGTAACGCGGGAAAGCACCTTGCGGCGCACCTCTACGCCGTTGACGTAGGATACGTTCGCAGTGACCTGCTCGGTTCCCTTTTCGCCGTCCTGTATTATCGTGGAGGAGCCCTGATATCTTGTCGGGTCGTCCGTGTATTCAGTGTCATACGGCGTGGACTGCTCGTAGACCTCTTTCCTCGTGACTGTTACAGCGAGGAACGGCTCCTCCTGATTTATCAGTATCTTGTCGCCGATGAACAGCGAGGATTCCAGCGAAAAATCCGGGTTGAGCTTTGCCAGCTCGTCCTCGGTCATGCCGAGCTTTGTGAGTATCCCGTAAGGCGAGTCGCCGTCCACAACGGTGTAGTATGCGGCAACGCTCTTCTTGGAGGTTATCAGCCTTATTATAGAGTCCTCGCTGACGATACTCTCGGTGAGGTAAAGTCCCGGCTCATAGCTGATGTCGCTCTCAAATTCGACTGTTTCCTCGCCGCCCTCGCGGTATACGTCAAGGAGCTCTTCAAGGGTCCTGTCCACCCTGTCCTTGCTCTCAAGTGCGCCGTAGAACGAATTTCCTATGTACAGGCCGTAGGCGTAGCTTATCTCCGCGCCCATGGACTGGAGCATTTTATCCGCAAGCTGGTATTTCGTTAGGGTGGAGCCATAGCCCACCATCTCCACGGCGTAGCTGCTGTCGAAGCTCAGGAGCTCCTTATTGCTGTCGAGGTAGGTTATACGCTGCTGCACTATTTTTTCCGCGTCGTTGAACACGGATTCATCGTTGACGTATCCCATGAAGTCGCCGTTTACCGTGAGCTTCAGCGCGTAGCTCATGCTGTTGGCATAGGTCACTACGTTGAACAGGAATACACAGCTCACCACCGGGAGCACCCAGTTGCACAGCGTGACGAAAAGTCCGCGCTTGCCGAGGAGTATCCTCCCCAGCATACTGATCCCTGCCTTGCAGGCGGGAAGCACGCCCTCTTCACGGGCGCGGCGTATATCGCTGCGCCCCATGCGGAATGCCATTGCATAACGCTGGAACGGCGAGGCTATTTTTTCGCCGAGCTTCCGCAGCCCGGAGGAGAGCTTCCCCCACAGCCAGCCGAAGCGCCGGTCAGCCGCCGCGAACAGCCGCGAAATGCCCCTGACGACTGCCGCGAGCATTACCACGAGTATCGAGAAAAGATACTCGCCTATTTCAGCTGTCCTGTTGTACAGCGACTGTTCTGACCCTTTCGTTGTATTTTCTGATTCCATATATTTCTCCGTTGATTTAGACAAAATTCAAATGTGATTTTTTACACTTATATAACAGTATACCACACTTCCCGGAATTTTGCAACCTTTTGTAACAATTTCACAGAGATTTCAGGAATAAAGCGGCAAAAAATGACAGCCCGGTGCAACTTTTCAGTGCCCCGGGCTGTTTTTATTAGTGTGGTCATTCGGCGGGCTTTTCGCCGGGCTTCCAGATAGCGTCCACAGGATTTGGGATATCGGTTATCTGATTTGCTTCGGTAACGTCTATTCTCATATTGAGAGTCAGTTCCTCGCCGGAAGCGGTCACCACGGTTGCGTTTTCAGTGAAGCGGGTAACAATGCCGTCCGAGCCGACCTCCAGCTTTGTCGCGAGGTACTCAAACCGTGATATCTCCTCCTCTATGCCGGGAATGGAGGCCGCGTTGAGCTTGTCCGGGTCATAGACGTAGGTTATGGAGAGCGGGCCGTCGTCGCTGTCGATTACTCCGGCGTCGCTCACAGCCTCGCCCGCGAGGAAGAATATCCGCCCCTCCGCATAAGGGTAGCGGTACTCGCGGTTGTAGATGTTGTAAACATAGTTCTCATCAGAGGAACTGATGACCGTCCACTTTTCGTCGCCGTCCTCCTTATAGAAGAACTCCGCACCGTCGCTGTAAGCCTGCTGGGTCTTTCCGTCCCAGTCGTCCCGGTAGCTGAACACCATTTCGCCGTTCGCGTTGATGTAAAAGCAGAACTCCATTATCTCTGCGCCGCTGTCGATATCCGTCATGGTGACCCGGGCGCTGTCCAGCTTCTCATAGTTCTCACGCGCCTTAACGAACTGGTCGTAGCCGTCAGGGAGCTTCGCACTGCACCCCGCAAGGAATATCATGGCAGCCGCTGCCGCCGCAGAAATGAATCGCTTCATGGCGCCTCCGTATCATATGCGGGAGCCGCGCGGCTCCCTGAAAACAAATCAGGGCAGAAGCCGGAACCCCGGTTCTGCCCCTGAAAAATCCTGAAATAATATCTGTATCTGCCGAATTACTCGGAGAAACCGCCCTCTACCAGCTTAACAAGACCGTCAACTGCGAGCTGCTCGTCGCTGCCGTCAGCGATGATGCGGATCTTTGCGCCGCCAACGATACCGAGGGAAAGGATACCGAGAAGGCTCTTTGCGTTTACTCTGCGCTCTTCCTTCTCAACCCAGATGGAAGACTTGTACTCGTTTGCCTTCTGGATAAAGAATGTAGCGGGTCTTGCGTGAAGACCAACCTGGTTCTTAACTTCAACATCTTTCATGCACATAGTTTGAAACCTCCATTAATAAAAATTGAGTTTTGCCGTACCTTCGGAAGCTCCGCTTCCGCTGTGTTCTTTCTTTTGTGTTCTGCACTTTTGTTCTAGCTGAGATGGTGTCTGTTTTTATATCTCATCTCTTGCTATTAGTATATCCAAAAAAATTTATGCCGTCAACAGAAAAAATCAAATTTAACCTTTTTATCACCGAATTTCAGTTTTTTGCAGAATAAATCAAATTCATTTTACCATTCGATTGTGTAATATAAACAAAAAAGTTTCAACAAAATAATCAACCTAAACATAAGTTTTCAACCAAATGCAGGATTTCTGCATAAAATTGGGGCTGGACAAACGTCCGGCAGATGCACGCCTGATATTTCCCGGATATATTATGTGCATTTTTCACAACATTAGGTCTGAAAAGCTCACGGTGTTTTAAGGAAAGGCATTTTTCTGTTAATTTTCACAATGCGGATATTGTTTAATATTGAAATCTGCCTGAGAATGTGGTATACTATAAAATGTATATGTGTTTCTATAACCTGTTTTTTATCACTGAAAGGAACAACAAATGTCGAGATTTGACAACAAGACCTGCCCCGTGTGCAAAACTCCGCTGACAGATAAATCAGACGTGGTGGTCTGCCCGATATGCGGAGCCCCGCACCACCGGGCGTGCTATATGAAGTACAACAAGTGCGGACTGGAAAGCTACCATGCCTCCGGATTCGTGTGGAACGGCTACCTCCCGTGGGAGCAGCCCGAGGAAAAGCCGCAGGAGCAGCCCTCCGACCCGCACGTCGGCGAATACCCGCAGGACACCCCGCAGTTCATCAACGCCGAGACCGGTCAGCCCGTTGACATGGACATCAACGATTTTATCGAGCGGCTGAAGCGCCAGTCCATGGACGATTCCCGCGGAGCCGACGGCGTGAGCGCGCACGAGCTCTCCTGCTTTGTCGGGAAGTCCGTGATGCACTACAATCAGGCGTTCAGCGTGTTCCGCGCGCCGGTAAGGCCCGGCGAGAAGCCGCGCCATGTGTTCTTCAACTTCTGCGCGGGACTTTTCCGCCCGATACACCAGTTCTACCGCCGCATGGACGCAGTAGGCATAATACTCCTGCTGGTGGAACTCACCTACTACATTCCCACCGCCCTCGCAGTCGCGGGAGTTGGCAGCGCCGCTGTCATCGGGAATATCCAGATGTTCACCAGTATGCTGAATTTCGCCACCATGATAGGCATGAGCCTGTTCGGGGATTACCTCTACTACCGGTTCTGCGTGCGCCGCATAAAGAAAATACGCGAGCGCTTCGACGACGGAAAGGCTCCGGGCTATTATGAGGCTCTCAGCGAAAAGGGGACGCCATCGTGGCTGCGCGCGATAGCCGCCACCCTCGCCGTCTACCTGACGGAGCTGTGCGTTATACTGTACCTCATGCGGTTCAATAACGGAACACTATTATAAACTATTATAAAACTATAAACTATTATAAAACATACAAAGGAAAAGGAAGAAAAACCAATGAAACTCATTATCCAGATACCCTGCTACAACGAGGCGGAAACGCTTGACGTAACTATCCGCGACCTCCCGCGCCACATAAACGGCATTGACGAGATAGAATACCTGATAATCAACGACGGAAGCACCGACAGGACAGTAGAGCGCGCCAAGGAGCTCGGCGTGCACCACATCGTAAGCTTCGTGCACAACCGCGGCCTTGCAAAGGGATTCATGGCTGGAATAGACGCCTGCCTGCGCCTCGGTGCGGATATAATCGTAAACACCGACGCCGACAACCAGTACGCCGGCGCGGATATCGAAAAGCTGGTCCGCCCGCTCCTCGAGGGAAAGGCTACCATGGTCATCGGCAACCGCCGCACGGATTCCATCGAGCACTTCTCGCCGCTGAAAAAGAAGCTCCAGAAGCTCGGCAGCGGAGTTGTCCGCAAGGCAAGCGGCACCGATGTTGTTGATACCACCAGCGGCTTCCGCTCCTACACAAGGGAGGCTGCGATGAGGCTCAACGTGCTCTCCGACTACACCTACACCCTTGAAACCATCATCACCGCCGGCGCGGACCGCACAAAGATAATGTCCGTGGACATCAACACCAACCCGGAGCTCCGCAAGAGCCGCCTGTTCAAGTCCATGTGGGGATACATCAAGCGCTCCAGCGGCACGATAATCCGCAACTATGTGATGAGAAAGCCGCTCAAGACTTTCCTCTCCATCGCAGGATTATTCGTACTCGCCGCGCTGATACTAGGCGTAAGATTCATCGTTTACCTCTGCCTCGGCGAGGGCGGCGGACATATCCAGTCCCTCGTGCTGATGGCGGTGCTTGCCATCGTGGGATTCCAGATAGGGATCTTCGGTCTTGTGGCGGACGCTATCTCCGGCTGCCGCAAGGTAATGGACGAAACGCTCTTCCACGTCAAGCGCATAGAGTACAACAACACCAACAGCAACTACTCCAACTACAATCTGTGCAGCTATTCTAAAGAGGAAATCAAGAAATAATGATACAGGTGCTGAAACGCTTCTACAATAATTTCGGCGACCGGGGAGTCATGTTCGTGATGTTCGCGGCATTCGTTGTCGCGCACTCCCTTATGGCGCTGTATATGGAGCTGCCCGCAGTAAATCCCGATGAAATAGGCACGGCGAGCGTTGCCGCATTCTATTCCGGCAGGGACTGGTCCGCGCTTATGGGACCCATCAGCTACTACTACGGCTATGTTCAGGCGATATTCTATGCGCCGCTGTTCATGCTGTTCAACAATCCCTACGCACTGTACAAGGCGTGCCTTGTCATGAACGGAGTTCTCGTCAGCCTTATCCCCCTGATAGCCTATCAGGCGGCGCTTAAGCTCGGCGTGGAAAAGGTCTGGCAGAGACTCGCGGTATCCATAAGCTGCGGCTGCTACATCACCTACATAGCGCACTCAAAGTTCATGTGGAACGAAACTATTTGCAGCCTGCTGCCGTGGGTGCTGCTTTGGGTAATGCTGATGTCGATAGATTCCGGCATACGGGAGGGCGCGCGCATAGGCTGGTCGGTCACTGCCGGAGTTCTCCTCGCGGTATGCTACGGGGCGCACTCGCGGCTTATCGCCGTTGTCATCGCGTTCGTTCTGACCGTGCTGATCGTGCGTATCTTCATGAACCGCCGCATATTCAATCTCCCGGTATTCTTCCTGACCGGCATTGCCGCCTTTGTCGGGGAGCACTTCGCGCGGAAAGCTATACAGTCCATCGTCTGGAACGGCAATGCCAGCGGAAACACCATGGAAGCCGAATACGGCAGAATAATGGGTCTCTTTGAGGAGGGCGGCTTCGGCAGGTTCCTCTCGGCGCTGTTCGGACACCTCTACACCTTTGCCACATCCACAGTGGGATTCGGCGCGCTCGCGTTCGTTGTGTTCTTCCTGCTGATATTCGTGCGTATCGGCGAATGGCGCCGGAACCGCTCCGGAACAGTAATAGACGGCGTAAAGGTCTACGAACCGCTGTCCATAAAGCACAGATACAGCGCCCGCATCACCGCAGTGGGTATCTACGCGTTCTTCGCAGTGGGAGGCTCGCTGCTGCTTTCGGTGCTGTTCAAGTTCAACTCCGGGCAGATAGGTCAGATAAAGGACCTCACCATGTTCGGGCGCTATACGGATAACGTTGCCCCGCTGGCGGTGTTCCTCGTGCTGGTGTATATGTTCCGGTACAGGCTGACGCTGAAAAACGTCGGCTGGGGAGCCATCGTCTACGCGTATATCTGCTTCGGATTCTTCACGGTTTCGTGGCAGATGCTCGGCGAGGCAAAGGGCTACCGCGAATCGCCGATACTCGGGCTTATGCCGTGGCGTATCGGCGAGGACTACACAAGGACATTCACCACGGAGAGCTTCATTATAATGACCTCCGTAACATTCACTGTGCTGGCGCTTATCGCGGTGTTCTCCGGCTGCGCCAGAAAGAACTTCACCAAGCTTGTTTCCGTGCTGAGCTGCGGGCTTTTCGTATACACCGCGGCATTCGCCGGGACTGTCTATATCCCCGCAAGAGCCGAGGAGAACGTCAGAAAGACCGAGCCAGCGCGTCTGGTCTCCACGCTGCTTTACGACGAAGCGGCCTCGCCGACGATAGTCGCATACGATATAGGCTCCCGCAGCGCCGGACTGATACAGTTCCTTAACCTGAACACCCGCGTTGCGATAATCCGCAAGGAAAAGAATATCCCGGAGAACTGCATAATAATCGCAGACGAGGAGAAGCAGCTCAGCTTCCCGCCGGATACCTACGACTACATCGGCACCGAGGGCGGACTTTCGGTCTACGCCCGCGGAGAAACGGCGCGCGATTACATGAAGTACAAGCGCTCCGCAGACATCACAGAGCTTGCGGCGGAAAACGAAACTATCCAGCCCGAGGAGCTATCTCACTGACAGGAGGTCTGATTCATGTCTGAAGATATCATAGATAACATTCCGGAGCCGGTTCAGGAGCCGAAAGCCCCGGAAGCCACTCCCGCAAAGAAAAGCATAGTCCTTAACGACTGGTTCATAATGCTGGCGCTGTACGTTATTACGCTGGTGCTGCACATTCTGATGACGCAGGTGACTTCCATGTTCAACCTCACGCCGGACGAATACGCGGTAACGGCGGTAGCGGCATGGTTCAACGGCTACGACTGGTCGCCCACGGTCTCCGCGGGGGGATACTACGGCTACTTCCAGAGCCTGTTCTATATCCCGATTTTCAAGATGTTCAGCGACCCGTGGGTGCAGTACCGCGCAATGCTGATAGAAAACGGCGTCATAATGAGCTTCGCACCGGTGATAGTGTACTACCTCTCACGGCGCTGGTTCGACGTGCGGAAGCTCTCCAGCACGTTCATCGCGGTGATATGCGGACTTTACCCCTGCTATATGCTGCTCACCAAATACACATGGAACGAAACGCTGTGCTGTATTCTTCCATGGGTATTCGCGCTGCTGATGTACAAGTCGCTGAAAAGCCACAAGGATACCTCCCACAGCGCAAAGGCGGTATTCATGCAGCAGCTCTGGGCAGTCCTCGCGGGGCTCACTCTGACAGCCTCCTACGCAACGCACGGACGTATGCTGGCGCTTGTCGCCGCAGGAGCCGTGCTGGAGCTGGTCGTGCTTATCTCCATGCGCCGCAGGCTGTTCTCGCTCATCGGATTCTACGGCTCCATAGCTCTGGGATTCCTCGGGGACAGGGCGCTGAAGAAGTTCTTCCAGTCCGTGCTGTGGCTGAAGGACGGCTCCGGCAAGGCCTCTGTGAACACCATCGAAAATATGTTCGGACGGCTCGGCGACCTTGATTCCGAGAAGCTCATGCACTTCCCGCAGACGCTCTCGGGGCACTTTTTCTACTTCATAAGCTCCACATGGGGCTTCGGAGCCATCTGCATGGTGCTTATAATCTCCGGCATCGTTATGTACTACGTCTCCAGAAACCGCGCCAGAAAGGGCGTTTCCGTGGAGCTTTCGGAATCCGGCAGGGCAAAGACCTATATCAGCAGCAACCTTGCCATATTCTGCTGGTACGCCCTGCTTGCGATGGGCGCGATATTCGTGGTCAGCGTAGCTTTCAAGGCGACCTCCACGGTGTACGGCACCCGCGCGGATACAACGATATTCGGGCGCTATATCGAAACATTCTTCCCTGTCGCGATATTCCCCGCGCTGATAATGATATACCGCAAGCGGTTCACGGCGGCGCACTGCATAGCCTCCCTGTTCACTGCGGCGGGTATATTCCTACTGACCGAATGGCTCACCGTGCCGGTAGTTGTCGGCGACGGCGAGACCACCAAGAGCATCGTTGGCGCGATGATACTCGGAATAGCTCCGCTTCGCATAGGCGAGGGACTGAAGGACCCGTTCACCAACCAGACAT
>CALBGD010000179.1 GCA_937893735.1 uncultured Clostridia bacterium
GGGCTTACTGACGAGCTCCTGCGGGACGTAAAACGAGTGTTCGTCGTTGCATGCGGGACTGCGATGCACGCCGGGATCGTGGCGCGCTATGCGATAGAGAAGCTCGCGCGGGTGCCTGTCACCGTTGAGGTAGCTTCTGAATTCCGGTATATGGATCCCATAGTCGGCGAGGGAGACCTCGTGATTCTGGTTTCCCAGAGCGGCGAGACTGCCGACACCAAGGCAGGTCTGGAGCTTGCCAAGGCGCGCGGAGCGAAAACCCTCGCAGTTGTGAACGTGAAATATTCCGCGATAGCGCGTCAGGCGGATATGTATATCCACACGCTTGCCGGACCCGAGGTCGCAGTAGCCTCCACAAAGGCGTACACGGCGCAGATTTCCGTGATGTATATGCTGGCGTTCCGGTTCGCTTTCGCCCGGGGAATGATAGACGAAGCCCGCATGAAAGGGCTCACGGCGCAGCTTTTGACTGCTCCGGCTGCGATACAGAAGGTCATCGACAGCAAGGACGAGTGCCAGTTCATCGCAAGCAAGCTGGTTAACGCAGATAATCTGTTCTTCATCGGCAGGAGCTTTGATTACGCGCTTTCGCTGGAGGGCTCGCTGAAGCTGAAGGAGATAAGCTATATCCACTCCGAAGCGTATGCTGCCGGCGAGCTGAAGCACGGCACTATCTCGCTCATCGAGCCGGGGATCCCGGTCATAACCGTAGTTACTCAGGCGGATATCCTCGCCAAGACCATCAGCAACATGGAGGAGGTCAAGGCGCGCGGCGGATTCATTATTGCGGTATGCCGCAAGGGAACCGTTTTCGCTGAGAACACGGTGGACCTCCGACTGGAGATAGACGCAGAGCTTGACGATATGCTGCTTCCGCTCCCGACGGTATGCGCGCTCCAGTTCATTGCGTATTACACGTCAGTGCTGCGCGGTATCGACCCCGACAAGCCCAGAAACCTTGCGAAATCCGTTACTACTGAATAAATTTAAGCTCCCCCGGGATTCTCGCGGGAAGCCAGCCGCAAATCCGCATTACAAAGGGAATTGCAGCAGCTCAGTGTCTGATAAATACTAAGGACGCTTTTTCAGGAAAGGCGTCCTTTTTCTGTATAATGTTGAATGCTTGACTTTACTGATTTCTTATGGTATAATTATCTTGTTGACAAATCGGAATTTTTTACAAAAGGTGAATGTATGGTTTACTTTAATAGTGAAGAGATTATTATAAGAGATATGAAATTTAAAGATGGTCTGCATTTCACAACAGAGGAAAGAAAACAAGGCTGGGATACAACCATAGATAAATTTGAAATGCGACTTAAAGATGTAAAAAATGGAAAATGTATCTCTTTAGTTGCGGATTACTATGGTATTCCTGCAGGATATGTAAACGTATATCCTGATTCGGAATGGGGAGCATTGGCCAATCAAGGATATCCTGAAATTATTGATTTTGCAGTTTTAGAAAAGTATCAGAATAATGGCATTGGCAGTATTTTGATGGATACGGCAGAAAAGATAGCTTCTGAATATGCCGATACAGTGTATTTGGGAGTTGGCTTACATAGTGGGTATGGGAGTGCGCAAATATTGTATGTAAAAAGAGGTTATATTCCCGATGGTTCGGGAGTATGGTATAAGGATAAAATATGCACTCCCTATGATACAATTTATACTAATGATGATGATCTTGTTCTTTATCTTTCAAAGAAAGTGCGTTAAATTCCAATTCCTCAAACAGTCAAAACCCATTAAACGACCAACAAAGAGAGCAAACCCGAATGCGGCAGTCCAAAAACTGCCGCATTTTCTTGTATACCGCCCCGGAATCCAGAGGGAGCGTTATATCGTCATGCTGCTGAAAACCCTTAAACCCGCATGGTAGGACAGAATCATCGAACCAGCCGCCAGCACTGGGAGCCCTCCGTAGAATATCACCCTTAGCAGCACAAGGCTGTTTCCGGAGGTGAACGAGAGGTAGAGTGCCGCCACAGCTCCGGAGAGCAGTATAACCAATGTGCACACATAAATCAATGTGGTTGAGCGAGTGCCGAGCTTCATTGCCAGCGGGAAAACCGGGCATAACACTGCCATCTGGAGCACCCCGAGGCACACCGGGAGCATTATCAGCGGCTCAGCGGGAAGCCCCTGCACGATGATCCCTATGATGTTGAAAATCAGCGATATAATTGTAGTGATTCCGACCACAATAGCGCTTGCGGCGAATTTTGCCCCGATAACCGTACCTGATGTGACTGGCATTGTCCGGACTATCTTTCCCCAGCCGCTGTTAATGTCATCGTTGAGCGTGTTCAGAATGAACGATGAGAACAGGCAAATGCAGATGAGATTTGCCACACCGAAAAGGAAAATCGACATCATCTGTTCAATGCCGCCCTCTCCGCTGAGCGAATCCGCAGCAAGGCTGACTGTCAGGTCTGGAATGAGCATAAGCACCACACTTATGATAAGCTGAAATCTTACAGTATAGATGTCTTTCAGGATAAGCCCTTTCAACAAACGTTCCCCCTTTCGAGCCTTTTCAGCAGAATGAAGTAGAACCCAGCGTACAGCGCTGCCGCAATAAGATATGTCGGGATAAGCACCTGCGCCCCGGAAATCCAGCTTATAATGCTCATAAAAGCAGACGAGTTTTCGTCGGCGAATATATTGGCGGCGATCATCAGCGGCAGAATTATAGCGATTCCGATGATAAGCCCCACGGTCAGACCGGCTTTCTCGGCGCTTTTCATCTGAATGGTCAGCGGAGTACACGCCCAGTCAACCGCGCCGCTGATTGCCGCCATCGCAGGGAGCAGCACGAATATAGTGCTGTCCGCTATTCCAATGAAATGGTATACCATGGCGACTATCATAGCGAGCACAAGCCCCGCCGCCATGCAGATGAGATTTTTTATCAGCATTCCCCTGGCGAAAGTATCCCGGGTGACCGCCGTCAGCACATAATCTGCATAGCGGGATTTAATGTCGCTTTCAAGGTCGCGCAGAACGGCTTCCTCTGGAATCACCAGAAGTATCAGCGGAATAATTATCGAGAGGGTTCTGATTCCATCGTTAAGCATAATTTTATGCGGCAGAAGCATTGTCAGGATTCCAAGCGCGCAAGCTGCGGCACAGTAGATCAGCGCCCCTGTAAAATACGAATACTTCTTTATGAAAAAAGAATGCAATATTCCTTTCAAATTGCGTCCCTCCATTCATCGGCGTCCTTGACGTAGTACACCATGAGCTCGTCAATTGACGGGATATCCTGCGCGATATCCGGGTATTTGTCACCGGAAGCTGTAAGAACTTCATTTGCGAACCTTCCTTTGCGCATTCCGATGATGTCGGCGGGGTCTATGCGTTTCAGCTCCTCGTCGGTGCATTTCAGTATGCGGTGCTTTTCTTTCAGCGCGTTGCGTTCCTCAGAGAAAACAAGGTGCCCCTTGTGGATAAATCCTATGTAGTCCGCGATATGCTCCAGGTCGCTGGTTATGTGTGTTGAAATGAGGATAGAGTGCGATTCGTCCTGAATGAAATCCATCAGCAGGTCGAGAATTTCCGCGCGCATTACCGGGTCAAGACCGCCGGTGGGTTCGTCCAGAACCAGAAGTTTCGGGTGGTGCGAGAGCGCCGCGGCTATCGAGAGCCTCATCTGCATTCCTCGGGAGAAGCTGCCGAGCTTCTTGTCAGCGGGCAGGCAGAAGCGCTCCAGATAGTTGTAGTATTCCGTGCTGTCCCACGTTTTGAATATCCCGCCGAGTACCTTGCCAAGCTGCTTTGCAGTCAGCACTGCGGGGAATGGCAGAGTGTCGAAAACTACCCCTATCTGCTCCTTTGCCGCCGCTGAGAGCTTTGTTGAGTCCTCGCCGAGCACTGTAACGGAGCCGCTTTCTGGTTCTATCAGCCCGAGTATCGCCTTTATCGTTGTGGATTTACCAGCGCCGTTTTCTCCGATAAGTCCCATGACCGTGCCGCATGGGACTGTGAGATACAGGTTTTCCAGCACGAAATTATTATATCGGCAGGTAAGACCCTTTATTTCAATACTGTTTTCCATTGAATTACCTCCATACATTAAAAGAGAATTTGTTCACAAACTGCCATTCAATAAATGCACCGATCCGCAGAGGATTCGGGCTTATTCCATGAACATACGTAAAATATCCGCAAGCTCATCATATTTTACACCGCTTCGCTTCGCGGAATCTGCGGCTTTTGACAGGTGCTGCTCTATTTCGCGCAGGCTCTGCTCCCGCAGCATTTCCGGGCTCTGCGCGGAAACGAAGCTCCCACGTCCGGTGAAACTTTCAATCAGCTTTTCCTGCTCCAGAATCTCGTAGGCGCGCTTGGTGGTGATAACGCTGACCCGCAGGTCCTGAGCCAGCGCCCGCATTGATGGCAGCGGGTCGCCCTCTTTAAGCTCGCCGGAAAGGATAAGCGCCTTTATCTGCGAGGCAATCTGCTCGTAGATGGGCGTCCCGGCTGAGTTAGTTATTATGATATTCATTGTCCCTCCTGAAAGTGAATAATGTATATATCTTGCATATACAATATATCACATCGGTACAATTTTGTCAAGGGGGTAAACCAAAAAACTATCACGGCTTTCGAAATTCTGCATACAATAGATGAGAAAGCACAGAAAGGGGAATGAGTAATGTGCGGAATAGCAGGACAGATAGGATTTGAGCAGAATATGCGGCAGATGTCCGGAGTTATGGCGAAGATGAGCGCCGCTCTGGCTCCGAGGGGACCCGACGCTTCCGGCATATACAATGATGACAACGCGTACTTAGTTCACCGCCGGCTTATAGTTATCGACCCGGAAAACGGCGCACAGCCCATGAGCAGCGGCGGCTGCACTCTGGTCTACAACGGAGAGCTGTACAATACAGAGGAGCTCCGGCAGAAGATGAAAATGCGCGGTGTGGAGTTCACCGGGCATTCTGATACCGAGGTAGTGCTGAAAGCGTTTCTGACCTACGGCGAGGACTGCGTGAAGCTGTTTAACGGAATATTCGCGTTTGCGGTCTGGGCCAGCCGTAAGCGGAAGCTGTTCCTTGCCCGGGACAGAATAGGCGTCAAGCCGCTGTTTTATTCCCTTACCCGGGACGGTATAATATTCGCGAGCGAGATAAAAGCCCTCCTGAAGCACCCGTCCGTGAAGCCGGTGATAACCGAGGACGGCGTGGCGGAGATAATGCTGATAGGCCCTGCAAAGCGCGTAGGCAGCGGAGTTTTCCGGGACATAAGCGAGATCCCGGCGGCGCACTGCGCGGTGCTTACCGAGGAAGGGTTCAGGCTTCGTAGCTACTGGGAGCTGAAAGCGGAGCCGCACACCGAGAATTTCACGGAGACCTCAGCGCATGTCCGGGAGCTGATAATCGACGCGGTAAAGCGCCAGCTTGTCAGCGATGTCCCGCTGTGCTGCTTCCTTTCGGGAGGGCTTGACAGCAGCGTGATCTCCGCGATAGCCGCCAGAGAATTTGAGAAGCGCGGCGAGAGGCTCAGCACATGGTCGATAGACTACAAGTACAACCATCAGAATTTCCACGCAAGCAGCTTCCAGCCCGATGAGGACGCTCCGTGGGTGAAGCGCATGGCAGAATTCATAGGCTCCGACCACACTAATGTGGAGCTGGACACTCCTGCGCTGGCGGACGCCCTCGAGGATTCCACCCGCGCCCGCGACCTCCCCGGAATGGCTGACGTGGACAGTTCGCTTTACCTATTCTGCGGGAAGATAAAGGAGCGGTTCCCGGTGGCGCTCTCCGGCGAATGCGCTGATGAAATTTTCGGCGGCTATCCGTGGTATCACCGTAAAGAGGTTCTGTTTTACGACGGCTTCCCGTGGTCGACCGCCGTCCCGGAGCGTGCCGCCCTTATGAAGCGCCCTGTGAGCGCAGGCGACGCCGAGGCTTACGTCCGCAGGAGCTATGATAAGTGCATTGCAAAGACGGATTATCTTGACAGCGATGATGAAACAGCGCGGCGAATGCGGGAGATGTTCCTGCTGAACATGGATTATTTCATGGCAACTCTGCTTGATTGCCGGGTAAAAAAGAAAAAAGGGGCAGCGTAACTTAGAATTAACATTACAGCGATAGCGGATTTAATATTTCTCCTGCTATAATAAAAATAAAAAACGGCAGGGGTATTTGCAATGATAGAAGATATACGACAGAACTTTATCAGACGGAACCCGGAGCTATCATGGGTCTGGGAAGTGCTTGAGGGAAAGCAGCTCCCGGAAACCGGGCGTTTTGCGGCGCTTTCGACAGAACAGCTCCGCAGTATTCAGGAGCTCACCGGTAAACTCCGTAAGTCTGACCGGAGCGGGAGCCCGATGGCGCTGATGGGCGTGGAGCAGCTGACTGAAAAGCTGCTGAACGGCGAATCTGTAAAACCGGACAAGTATTTCTGTTCTGATCCCAAGCTGGGCAGGCAAGCTGGCAGAGCTGCCGGGATCTCACTGCTTGTGTTTGCCGCATTCATTGCACTGACGATCATAAGCATCGGAAATTGGAACGCGTACCTCGGCTGCGCCTGCTTCGCTGCCGGGATAATTACATTGATAGTCGGAAACCGGAAAACGGACAGGCTTTTCAGAAAAGATCTTCCGCTGCACCTCGCGGAAACTTACTATCACACAGACAGGCTGTATTTTGTGAAGGGTATGTGCTATCTGCTGTGTGACAGGCTTCTTTTTTCGTATTGCAAAGATGACAGATATCCGGCGCGGTACAGAGACAGCTCAAACGTTGATTCCCTGGATTTTCTGTGCGTGCCGATAGCTGATATCTCATATATAGAGGGGCAGAGGCTGATCCTGTCCAACGGCGGTGCGATATCTCTGTATGATTCGCCGCAGCTTGCCGACATGCTGGAATATATATCAGCGCTTGTAAGGTGGAATCCTGCACCATACCACCCATCAAAGGACTCTGAAAACAGCTATGTCAAGCATGATAAAAATGCTCTGTTAAGGCTGGTTATTGCAGTTGCTGTACTGCTGGTCGTCGTGTATTCAATGCCATCAGTCGCCGCTGCCATTCAGGGCTTACTTGGCTGAAGTAAAGCTCTTTATTTCTATTGTGCAAGATTTATATTTTAAATATTCAAAAACATCAATTTTTGTGCTTGTATCCTATCTTGGTGAATTGTCATTCACCTCGTGTTGACAAAACAGGTATACAGATGTATAATTTGTTCAGATAAAGAAATCCGAAGCAATGGGGCTCCGGAGCTGCTGGCAAACCGTGCCTCCCGCTCACGGAGCATTATTATTCGGAGGAAAGGCGGCAGATATGAAAAAATCACATTCTATAAGGGTGAAGATAACACTCCTTGCTGTGATACCAATGGTGATAATTGCAGTTCTTCTCCAGACAAGCGCGTTTGTCGGAGGCATCAATAACACGCTCGCAGCACTTGAAACAAGTATCAGCGAGACCGCTGATATATCCGCTAAGGCGATAGTTAATCAGCTCGGAATATACGAAACGGCTGTACGTGAAGCAGCCTCCAATGAAATATTTCAGAATCCGGATTTCAATTCTGACGACGCAGTTGCTTTTCTGGAGCAGGTAAAGGAGCGCGCCGGATTCCAGAGGATAGGCTACACCAATGCGGACGGAATCAATCAGAAAGGCAGCGACTTCTCTGAGCGCCAGTACTTCAGGGACTGCCGTGAAAGTCTTTCACCGGTGACGTCAGACCCTTATGCATCAAAGGATAACGAAGGCGCCCTGTCCGTGCTGTTCTGCGCGCCGATAATCAGGAACGGAAGCTTCTGCGGAATCGTGTACGGCGCTGGCGACGCGGCATTGTTCTCTGATCTTATCAGCAGCGTAAATGTCGGAAAAAACGGCGAGAACTTCATAATAGACAGCACTGGTTCCATGATTGCCCATACTGATCACTCCATTGCTGCAAATCTCACGAACTACATTGAGCTTGCTAAAACAGATTCCTCATATTCCGGCTATGCATCGGTAGTAAATGAAATGCTCGCGAATAAGACTGGAACGCTTCATTACAGCAAATCCGGCAGCAGCCGTACTGCGCGTTATGTTCCCATTGAAAAGGGCAGCGGCTGGGTGCTTGCTGTGACCGTTGATCCGTACGATTTTATAATGGATCAGATAATCTGGCTGATCGTGCTGACTGTATGTGCAGTTGCTGTTATCTTTGTTAGTGTGATATTTATTGCGAGGGCGTCGCGCCGCATTACAAAGCCGCTTTGCGACTGCAAGGAGCGCATGGAGCTCCTCGCAGAGGGCGATCTGGTTTCCGAGGTCGCAGAGAATGATTCCAATGATGAGGCGGG
>CALBGD010000180.1 GCA_937893735.1 uncultured Clostridia bacterium
ATCCGACAGCCCGGAGAGCTTTGCGTTGGTGCGCGCCCAGTCAACCATGCCCTTTACAGCGTCCACATGGCACACGGAGGCTCCCGCCGCCGCGCAGGCAAGCGTAGCTCCGCCGGTGTACGCGAACAGATTGAGCACGTTTATCGGTCGGTCTGCTGAGCGTATCGCGTTCATGCAATAGTCCCAGTTGACCGCCTGCTCCGGAAATAATCCGGTGTGCTTGAACCCGGTGGGCTTCACCATGAATGTGAGCTCCCCGTATTTTATCTGCCAGCTCTCCGGGAGCTTCCTGCGGTAATCCCACGAGCCGCCGCCTGATGAGGAGCGGTTATACTTTGCGTGGGCGGTGCGCCACTCCGGGGCTTCGCCGGTGCACTTCCAGATTATCTGCGGGTCTGGGCGGATAAGGGTGACGTCACCCCAGCGCTCCAGGCGCTCGCCGTCTGATGTGTCGATAAGGCAGTAGTCCTGCCATTTGTCTGATAATCTCATTCTTTTGTCCTCATTATTTTCAGAGCTTTTCCCAGTCGATACAGCTCGGGAGCTTCATCTCTTTCATGAACTCCTCTGCTGTCTCAAGTATTTTTTCCTCCGGGACTATCTGTCCCCTATTGAGCTGATAGACTTCGCCGTCGATATCTACATTTATCATGCCGTGGAGCTTCTTATCCCCGATGGAAACATACGCCGTGCCGCCCTCGCTCTCGAAGTAGTTTATCGAAGCCCCGTCCTCGCAGCAGAGTATCGCCATGCAGGGGTAGGTGTCCGTTCCCTCGCCGAGCCATATCTCGCCGCAGGCGGCTTTAAGCGCAGTCCTGAGCTGCTCGCTGTCGTCAGCCGGGAAATTTCCATTGTTTGCACAAACTAACATTGTATCCTCCGCCTTATGTAAGGCTGTTTCTTACTTCATCTGCTATGTTGTCGGCGAGGCGCTTCACCATTTCCATGTCCTTGCCCTCGACCATAACGCGCACCAGCGGCTCGGTGCCGCTCTCGCGGACGAGGACGCGGCCGTTTCCGGCAAGCTCCCTTTCAGCGGCTGAAATGCTCTCGGTTATCGCGGGGACGGTGCTCCACTTGCCCTTGCCGCTCTCGGTTATCTTCACGTTCACCAGAAGCTGCGGGTAGTCCACGATATCACGGCAGAGCTCGGATAGCTTCTTTCCAGTGTCCTGCATTACCTTTATCAGCATTGCGGCGGTAAGCTGACCGTCTCCGGTGGTGGCGTGGTCAAGCATGATTATATGCCCGGACTGCTCCCCGCCTATATTATAGCCGTTTTTCAGCATTTCTTCCAGAACGTATCTGTCGCCGACCTTTGCGCAGACGGTTTTCATGCCGTTCTGCTTCATGAAGTCATGGAAACCAAGGTTGCTCATAACGGTAACAACCGCAGAATCTCCCTTTAGTATGCCCTTTTCCTTCATGCGCTTTGCAAGCACTGCGATTATACGGTCGCCGTCTATGACGTTTCCGTTTTCATCGACTGCAAGGCATCTGTCCGCGTCGCCGTCGAATGCGAACCCCGCAGCAGCTCCGCTGTTCCTGACGTACTCGCAGAGCTGGTCTATATGTGTGGAGCCGCAGTTGTCATTGATGTTGGTTCCGTCCGGCTCATCGGCGATGAACTCGCAGTCACTGCCGAGGTACGCGAACAGCTTGCGCGCAGTAGCCGCAGAGCTTCCGTTTGCGCAGTCGAAGCAGAACTTCCTGTTGAGTCCCGCGTAGTCCCCCGCGCCGGCGCAGTCGCGGATATGCTGTATGTAGTCCTTGCAGGCGCTGCTGAGCCTTGTTATCCTGCCGACCTCTGTGCCGCTGCACAGCGGGATCTCGGCGGTCTTGTCGAGAATCAGAGCCTCTATCTCCTCCTCGGTGCTGTCGGGCAGCTTGAATCCGCTGGAGGAAAACAGCTTTATGCCGTTGTATTCCACGGTATTATGCGACGCGGATATCATAACTCCCGCGTCCGCATTGTACTCTCTG
>CALBGD010000181.1 GCA_937893735.1 uncultured Clostridia bacterium
CGTTGTCACTCTGTAATGAATTCCAGGCTGGAGCTTATCAAAAAGTTCGTTAAAGTCTGCTTCAAAAAGACGTCCGTATTCGGCTATTTGTTCACGAATTGGCATATTCCTGTATTTTTCGTGTATTTCCTCAACCACACTTTTGTTGCGTATCCGCTGGCTAATTTTTGTGTATTTGCCAAACCAATCGCATACACAAAGAAATTCTGTAATATTATGAGTATGTTTCATAACATAACATAAGCGATATAACTCAAAAATGCTGATCGAAAAGGAAATCACAGCAATAAAATTCAGTATTATGTCCATGGGAACCTCTATTCTTTTGGAATTCTAACAAGAGACAGCATTGTTGCTATACCAGGAATATTGACTAGCAAAAAAGGCAGCCACATATAATATTCATAATAATTCAGCAGGTAATAATTATAGAAGAAAAAGCATACTGAAAACAAAAAAATTACAATTACATTTATAATGAAATCTTTGTCTATGCTCGGCTTCACGATGGAAGATTGAATAGCAAGTCCGAACTTTTCAGACACGCTATAATTTCCGTATTTCAATTCGTGCTTTACCTCATACATCTTTATGCGCCTGAGAATAAAGAAAGTTGGCTGTGTGTACATAATACATAATACCACAACGGAGTAAAATTGTAAACCCCCGCCAAGCAGCATCAGTCCTGCTATTGCCGCGCCGCCGATAAACAACGAGATAGAATAATGAAGAAAAAAGATATGTGTAAGTTTTAACTCACGCAGCTTTTTGAAACAGTATATCATTTTCGCCCTCCAAATAAACAGGTGCCTCACGGTGAGGCAGTGCTTTATTTATCATCGTGAAAAAAGTATGAGGTGCCTCACCGTGAGACACCTCACATTTCGGCAGTGTTTTCCTTATCCTGCTTCTTCAGAATAAGTTCTCGTATCTGTTCCTTGCTCAGATCACCATGACCGAATACTGCCGCAGAGCATTCCGCCATTGCAGCACGGCTGCTTTCCAAATTTTCTGACAGCAAACGTCCGACAGAACCGACCAGCTTTACAACACAGCCTTGCTCCCAGGAAGTCCGAGAATCAAGAAGATTTTGTGCATATTCGTTTCCGGCGTTAGCCGAATCAGTCAGATATTTTCTAGCGAGCTCCACATCTCTAACTTTATCGATAAATAAATACATGGAACCCAATGTATAGTCCACTAGGGGAGCAGTAGAATTGTTTATTGATTTTGCTTTATTAAGGAGAGATACAGCAACATTCAGATCACCACCGATTTCTCCGCTAATATACAGCTTGGCCAGTGCTATACAAGCATATGGCATTGTTTTAGCAGCCTTATTCAAATATTCAGCACCTGCGTTCACGTCCTTTTCTGTACCGATTCCATTGCATAACATTTTGCCAACTACAAACTCCGAAAGATGATTACCTTCGTCGGCGGCTTTTTTCAGCCACTTGAATGCTTCTTCGTAATCTATATCCGTTCCATAGCCGTCATAAAACATTCTGCCTATCCGGTAGTGAACATACGCCTTTTGTCTGGTTCGCGGTTCGATCTCCAGAAAGCCGTTCAGTGCTTCACGATAGATTTCAAAAGCATTACCCTGACAAAGATTTCTGCGGCAGAGGTCTGCAATTTCATACTTGGCAAGGATATTCCCTTTGTCGGCTTCTTTGGAGAATAACTCCAGTGCTCTGTCGTAATCCTTATCCTTTACAGCATTTCTGGCTTCTTTTATTGCAAATGAGCTGATATACAGTTTTCGTGACACAGGTGCCTCACCGTGAGGCAGGTCATCGTTTGAGCCAGGCGTATGCTCTTTACCAATGATCTGGTCTGAATCAGGCTTATCATTGAAAAACGGAGGTGCCTCATCGTGATGCACCTCTGTTTCATCTGTAATTGAATCAAAGTTTGGAACATCAGTGTACTGCCATTCGTCAAAGTGACCTGCCATCTTCTCAGCTTTTATGATGCGGAGAATTTCATTACCTACAGCATATTCAACTTTATCATTGACTTGTTTCATGTAAGAGGTTATTTGGAAATTACCATATACAGATTCCTCGCTGTGAAGCAGCTGATTATACATAAGGCGAAGCTCGCATATTTCATCATACTGAGCCTTGAATATTGTATTGTTATCAATTATATAATGCGTAAGTTCATCAAGCTTTCGTGCCATCTCTGGATGTGTAAAATTAATTATTTTGTATTTCAACTGACCTTTTGGCGGAAGAACTCGATAAATCTGATATAGCGCTGCGTATATGTTAGCAGTATAATTATCAGAAGCACCATTGATGACATTTTGAATTGTATATTCACCGATTTGCTTTCTCATGCTGCGTCGCATAATCTCTTCCTTTTTATATATTTCGGTAAACAGTTCCCGATAAGTGCTCCTTATTGCGTCAATCCGTATTTTGTCGCAAATAAGAGGATCAACTTTGTTTATCAGAACCTGCTGCTGTATATCCCACCACATAATATGTACATGAGGCTGTCCCTCTTTAAGGTGAACTGCGGCAAGATATTCAATATTTTCAATCTTCATATTCATGCCGTTTGCTATGTCGCTAATGTGATACTTAACCCAGTTTTCCCAATCGTACAGAGTGTTCAATCCAGCTTCAGCTGCACTTTCGGGAGTAAAGGAGAATATGCTATGAAATACATTCCGATGTGGTGTAGAAATTTTACGAACATATTTCTGCATTTCAACCGTGCTGTAACTATCAGAGAATTTCCCGTTGATTACTCCAAAAAGACCATTTTCCGGTTCAGTAAACATTTCCTCCGAAGCACTGTCTATATCCTCATCGTACTTAGCTTTTTCTTTATTCTTGCTCCGAACATCATAAGTAATAAGCTCGTCAGTTTCGGCATTCTTAACTTTTTTGTCAATGAGTTTGGCAGCGTGTTCACGTTCGCCCATGTATTTAACAAGATTATTTATTTCAATATTGATATATCTGAGCAGCTCTTTATTGCTGTTACCTGCAATAAAAAAGATTGATGACCAATTAGATAAGAATATGAACAAACCTGGTAAAGCATTTTTATCGTTCTTGGCATCTGTGGGTTTAGCAATTATACCTTTGGTGGGATTTTGGCTAATTATAATACTGACCCAAGGAGTATTTTTAACAGAACTTCTTTTCTTGCCATTTGTCATATTGGCACTCCTCTCAATTTCGGCCGTTGTATTTTTCATCCAATTTATCTGTTTGTTTTTTGAATTTATCGTAAAACAATTAATGAAACTTAAAAAATCGGAATGCGATAATAGTCAACAACAGAATAATGACGAGTCTAATACCACTATAGCTCCTCCAAATATAAGTCAGCCTCGCAACAATTGGGATAAACTGCTTTTAGCAGCACTCCTTATTCCTATATTATTTATGCCTATCTCATATTTGTTTGGTTGGCAACAAGCTTCACAAAAAGAATATTTCGATTTTATCGTTGATGAATATAATGATGAAATCGGCGTCGACAATTCACTCTGTTACAATCTGATCTTATCACAGAATTCTGAATACTATTGCCTCTCAGGATACACAATATCAAAAGACGATGTCCTGCTCCTCAGCTGTCGCATGGCGGTGTTCTGATTCGATTTGTTTCAGCGTTTTTATGGCTGTTACATTGGCGGCGTATTTCGCTTTCGGACCGGTGGGGTATGCGAAATTTTCGGGGAAGCTGTAATTGCCAACCGGCGGTAATTTCTGAAAAACAAAATTCCGGTCAATCGTATCCCGTGAAACAGGTGCATCACGGTGAGGCACCTCTGTTTCATCATGAAGCGGCTGCATATCTCTTTCGCGAAGATATGAGTAGATCGTGCCGGCTGTATCGTTTGATGAAAACCGATTAACAAACACGTCTGAACCAGCTTTAGCGCTGTCTGCGATGAGCACATACGCATTATCATCAGCAAAATAGGATAATCTGAAATTGCTGAGTTTAAGGTCTGCTGCGTCCTCTACTGGATAAAGGGGTATCTTCTTTTCTTTTTCAGTAATTCTGATCGTCTTGTGTTCTTCAATATCCCTAATAAAGGAATCGGTAATCTCTGAATTATCAGAATTTGCTGCCTCATCGTGAGGAATTGCCTTTTCTTCTTCCGAAAGATAAACCAGGTCATCAAATGCGAGATTTTTCAGAGCAACTTCGTTCATCTCGTCCAGTGAATTGTACTGCTCCTCACGGACAACATTACCGCCAAACTCAGTCAGTATGCGGTACTGTTCAAGGTCTGCATACGCGCCGATCATCGTGTCATTTTCTTCATCGGTAGTATATGCAAGGTCAACATGAGCCAGATTGTCAAAGTCAGCAGTGCTGCCATATTCTGTTTCGCAAAAGTCGTTGATATATTCGATAGCAGCTTTCAGAGAATCAGAAACAGGTGCCTCATTGTGAGACACCTCGTCTGAGCTAATATATGTATCCTGGTGCTCAAGCTCATATTCGATAGCCCTTTTAAGCACTTCGACTGCGCTGTGATATTGTTTGTACCGAGAGAGAAAATCAATAACACCACCGTCCCCGTCTCCAATGTCCTGCCTTTCGGAGAAACTGGATTCACTATCAGGCATATTTACGGTAAATTTGGTTTTATCGTATCCAAGCCATCGGTAGTATTCGTTTTTATCAGCGCTTTCCCATTCTTCCTCTGAACCGTATTTCTCCAGACCGGCTTTTCTTGCGGAAGTGTGTTCCTCGTCTGCCTGTTTCATTATCGTGTCGAATTCAAGTACAGAGTAAGTTTTACCATCCTCAAACGCTGGGCTCTCACTCCACTCACAGGTGATTGTAGGAAGTTTGTTGATATTATCTGCCGCAGATTCGGACACATCTATTGATATCTCCGATTTTGATTCATCAAAAGAATCAAAGGTCAGCTGCTCGCTGTCCTCTTCAGCGGGAGATTCGTTTTCTATGCGTTCGCGGTGATTATAGAGATATGTGAATGCCTGGGCTGCAATTTCATCAAGAGTACTGTCCTCAAGAGCTGCTCC
>CALBGD010000182.1 GCA_937893735.1 uncultured Clostridia bacterium
TATCGCGATGAGCGCCGGATGCTCCGGACCCTCGATGTTGCTGAAGTAATGCACATCGTTGCCGCAGTGGAAAAACACGTCGCCGGGGCTGAACGGATAGTCCACGCCGCCGCAGGTGTACACTCCCTTGCCGCCGGTGATCGCGGATATCTCCAGCTCTGTGTGATGATGGTTATAAAACGCCCTCGCTCCTTCTTCGGCGTTGGGATAATACGCCTTATAGCAGCTGAACATAACGTGATTGTCGGCGCTTGAACGGACGACTACTCTGTCGGCCATGCTCTGTCCACCTCGTAAAGATAAACTTTGCAGTCTTATGCGAAAAATATATGCGCATAATTTTCACCTTAATAATACAGAATATGTTTCCCGCTGTCAAGTTAAAATCCCGGACATATTCCGCGAAACCGCCGGATATGCGTATGAACGTTTATTTTGCTGTGAAATGTAAGATAGGAAATATATTGTAACTTATCCGCCGCGCCGCATTTCGCGCGCAGTCACGCCGAAATAGCTTTTGAACGCCGCGCTGAAATTCTTAAGGCTCCCGTAGCCTACCTCCTGCGCGACCTGACTGACGTTCAGTTTTCCCTCTCTCAGCAGCGCCGCGGCCTTCTCCATGCGCACCGAGCTTAGGTAATCCTTGTAATTCATGCCTTCTTCTTTTTTGAAAAGCCGGCTGAGATACGCGCTGGATAACCCCACCTCGCGGGACACTGCTTCAAGCGAGATATCCTGCGCGCAGTTATCGCGGATGTAGAGCTTCGCGTGCTCTATCAGTCTGTGCCCGCCGCCCCTGCCGCCGAGCTTCAGGTGCTCCATGTAGCTTATCAGAAATTCGCGCACGACCGCGGCGGCCTCCTCCGGCTCCGCCGCGCGCTGTATCCTCCGGTCGATGCTCAGCTTCTCCGGTATCGTGGCGCGCGCCCCGGCGCGCTGGTAGATCACGCGGTCCATGTATCGCCAGAGGAAGGAAAAGTAACCCCGGTCGCAGACAAGGTCGTGCCCGTTTGTTGAATCCGTGAGCTCGCATATGCGTCTGAGGGCGATGCCGAGCCCGTCGGCGTCGCCGTCGAGCACCGTGTTTATAAGCTCCCCCTCAAGGGCATAGAGCCGGAAGATGCGCTCGTCCCGATCCGCCGCGACTCCGTCCGCCTCGACCTTGGCGCACAGCTCCTGATACTCCCGCGCAAGCTCCGGCACCGTCGCTGCCTGCGCACTCACGTAGCTTTTGAGCGAGCGCGGTGCGGCGAAGCGCTCCAGCGTCCTGCCGTCGGGGTACTCCTCGCCGTCCCGGTCGAAGCACAGGCAGAGAATAAAATTATCGTAGGCGCGCAGGCACATCTCCGGCCAGAGCTCATGCAGCAGCTCCGCCGCCGTTCTGAGCCCGTCCGGTGCGGGCGCGCCGCTTGCCGGGCGCAGCAGCACACAGCGCAGCATAAAGCTGCCCGACGCAAGATACCGTTCGTACTCCTCCGCGGAGCCGCCGAGTATCATGTGCGAGAATATCAGCTCCCGTATGTCCTGCTCTACCGTCCTGTACAGTCCCTCAAGCTCCTTGTTCACCGCGCGCCCCTCCGATATGAGTTTCAGAATGGATCTATTTTAGAGTATATCAGTCGTTCTTTCAACATCGACGTTGCATTCATGCAGGCA
>CALBGD010000183.1 GCA_937893735.1 uncultured Clostridia bacterium
TGGGAAGCGCAATACGCTTGCCCTTCGCACCGGAAGAAAGCAGGAAAGCACCCATGGAAGCCGCCATACCTGTG
Organism: uncultured Clostridia bacterium; assembly: GCA_937893735.1. Taxonomy (GTDB): domain Bacteria; phylum Bacillota; class Clostridia; order Oscillospirales; family Ruminococcaceae; genus CAG-115. The sequence continues at coordinate 75 of CALBGD010000183.1, forward strand.
CAGATGGTGGAAACATCGCACTTGATATACTGCATGGTGTCGTAAATCGCCATGCCATCGGAAACGGAGCCTCCGGGGCTGTTGATGTAGAGATAGATATCCTTGTCAGGATCCTGCCCCTCAAGGTAGAGAAGCTGTGCCACAACAACGCTGGCTGTCGCAGAATTCACCTGATCGTGCAGAAGAATTATTCTGTCGTTCAGAAGTCTGGAGAAAATATCATAGGAACGCTCTCCGTGCGCACTCTGCTCAACTACATAAGGAATATAAGCCATACAAGCTCCTTTCCCCGCTTACGCGGTGCCGTGAAATGCCTCTTTAGGAAAAAGTGCTCTCCCCGGGTTCACCGGGGAAAGCGTTTTCGGCGAAATTACTCAGTAACCTCTTCGATCTTAGCGGAATCGCGAACCAGATCAAGAGCCTTCTCGATTCTGAGGTCGTTCTTGATAGCGTCAACCGGAACGGCTGCCTTAACCTTGTCAGCCTCCATCTTGTACTGCTCAGCCATATCTGCGTACTCCTTCTCGATGTCCTCGTCAGAAACCTGAATGTTCTCAAGCTCTGCAATCTTCTCGAGCGCGAGGCGGAGGTCTACCTGACGCTTAGCAACCTCTGTGAAGTTAGCTCTGAACTGATCCATTGTCTGACCAACATACTTGAGGTAATCCTCAACTCTGATCCTGTTTCTGGCGGACCATTCACGAACGATGTCGTCAATGCGGCGCTGATACATTACCTGCGGAACCTCAGCCTTCATCTTGGAAACGAGAGCGTCTACAAGCGCATTGTCAAGGTTTGTGTCAGCCTCGTCAGCAGCAGCCTTCTCAAGCTTGCTCTTGATGTCAGCCTTGTACTCGTCGAGTGTATCGAACTCGCTTACGTCCTTAGCGAAATCATCGTCAACAGCGGGGAGCTCCTTGCCCTTCAGCTCATGCAGCTTGCACTTGAATACAGCGGGCTTGCCTGCGAGGTTCTCAGCCTGATAGTGCTCAGGGAATGTAACGTTTACGTCGAACTCATCGCCGATGTTCTTGCCAACAATCTGATCCTCAAAGCCGAGGATAAAGGAACCGCTGCCGAGCTCGAGCGGGAACTTCTCGCCCTTGCCGCCCTCGAAAGCAACGCCGTCAAGGAAGCCCTCGAAGTCGATAACTGCTGTGTCGCCGTTAGCTGCTGCTCTGTCCTCAACGGTCACGCTGCGTGCATTTCTGTTGCGGATCTTCTCGATCTCAGCGTTTACAGCTTCGTCAGTTACAGCCTTGGTCACTTTCTTAACTTCTATTCCCTTGTAGTCAGAAATTTCTACAACAGGCTTTGTGATGATGTCAGCCTTGAACTTAACGCCAGTCTCCTTGTTTACCTCAACGACCTCGGTGTTCTCGACGTCAACGACCTCAAGACCGGTCTTTTCTACAATTGCTGCGATGTTCTGGTTGTACAGGCTGTTTACTGCGTCCTCATAGAAAACGCCCTCGCCGTACTGAGCCTCGATGACCTTACGGGGAGCCTTGCCCTTACGGAAGCCGGGAACAGTGATGTTCTTCTTTCTCCTGTTGTAAGCAGCGGAAACTGCGTTCTCGAACTCCTCTGCTGTGAATGCAAACTCAATAGCAGTGGTATTTGTAGCTGTTTTGTTCTGGGAAATGATCTCCATGATTTTTATTCCTTCCTCGTCCGTTCGGACAATTTATTAACTTTTTATTCCGCGTGTGCCGCGGGCTCTACCAGAACCGGGTCGAAGCCGACACTGTCGGCCGACACCAGCCGGTAATCTATGCCGTTCCTTACGCCGACGACTGCGCCCTTTATACTTCCGCCGTGGAGGTGCGCGTAATAGCACCGCTTCACGCCGTAGCGCTGGAGCACATCGGTAAGGTAAACATTTTCCTCCGCGCGGTAAATCGGCGGATAATGTATGAAAGCTATCAGCTCGCCGCCGAGCTTCACAGCCTCCTTAACAGAAGCCTCAAGACGTCCCGCCTCGCGCAGAAGCACCTTCATGTCCGGAGTTTCACCGTGCTCGCTTATCCAGCCGCGGGTGCCGCAAAGAGCCATTCCCTCGACCAGAAACGCATTGTTGAACAGGAAGCTTATCGAATCAAACCCGTTGCTTTTAACAAAAGCATTGAGCTTGTTCATCGTGGACCACCACAGGTCATGGTTGCCCTTTACGAATATCTTCCTGCCCTTAAGCCGCGAATGGATAAATTCCAGATCCTTGTAGCTTTCTTCAAGCTTCAGCGCCCAGGAGTGGTCGCCCAGAAGCAGCACGGTGTCCTCGTCGGTTATCTTGCTGTTCCAGTTCCGCTCCAGACGCTCAACGTGGTTGCCCCAGCCCGGGAATATATCCATCGGCTTGTCAGTGCCAAGCGATAAATGAAGGTCGCCTATTGTGTAAAGCAACGTCAGCCTCCGTTCAGATGTCAGGACTTAAGAAAATCGCATACGACTGCGGGCATTTCCTGCTTCTCAACGCAGCCTGTGAATCTGATCTCCTTGTTCTTGGTCGCTGCGAGAGGAGCGGGCATCTTGGTGCCGGTCTTTGCCTCAAGATCAGCGATAGTCTGCCACTCGTCCTCGGAAACCTTGCCGCCGATTGCCTCATAAACAGCGCCGCTGAACTTGTAGGGGTTAGCGGTGGAAGCGATAACAGTCTTGGTCTCGTCGCCGGTAGCCTTCTTGTAATCCTCATAAACCTTTACTGCAACAGCAGTGTGGGTGTCGAGGAGGTAATTGTAGTTCTCAAATGTGGACTTGATCTCTGCCTTGGTTTCATCATCATTGCAGCAGCCGGCCCAGAACAGGTCAGCGATCTTAGCCTTTACATCGGCGGAGATCTCATATCTGCCCTCGGACTTCAGCTTTCCGAACCAGTCGTTGATAACTGCGTCGTTGTCGCCGGAGAGGTGATACAGCAGACGCTCCAGATTAGAAGAAATCAGGATATCCATGGACGGAGAAACAGTGGTGAAGAACTTTCTGTTTCTGTCGTATACGCCTGTGTTGATGAAATCTGTCAGTACATTGTTGCTGTTGGAAGCGCAGATGAGCTTGTTAACCGGAATTCCCATCAGCTTTGCATAGTACGCTGCAAGAATATTACCGAAGTTTCCGGTAGGAACAACAACGTTGATCTTCTCGCCGTACTCGATCTCCTTGTTCTTCAAGAGCTCAGCGTAGGTAGAAACGTAGTAAACGATCTGCGGTGCAAGTCTGCCCCAGTTGATGGAGTTCGCGCTGGACAGCAGTATATTGTTCGCAGCAAGTCTGTCTGCGATGGACTTATCAGTGAATATAGCCTTAACGCCGTTCTGGCAGTCGTCAAAGTTGCCCTTTACAGCGCATACGTTGACATTCTTGCCTTCCTGAGTGGTCATCTGACGCTTCTGCATCTTGCTTACGCCGTCCTCGGGATAGAAAACGGAAATGCTTGTGCCATCAACGTCCTTGAA
>CALBGD010000184.1 GCA_937893735.1 uncultured Clostridia bacterium
AAGCGGCAGCCCCGCAGTCTCCGGTATAATGCACGCAAATTCGCTTTGGCGTGGATTTCCTGCCGGGGCGGTTGTACTTATTTACGGGAATCAGGCTGTCAGTTATTGTCATTGTCGTCCTCCTTGTGCGCGCCGTCCGCCAGTCTTCATGAAATCAAAGGCGAAATGCCACATGCTACACTTAACTTGCCTGAGCATTAAGGCAACCTCCGGGGTAACGAACCGCGCGTCCAGCCCCTGAGTGAAATCTACTTTTGCGCCGCTGTCAATAAGCTGCTGCAATAACTCGTTCCGGTCACAGCAGGCAAGGAGATTGGCATCGAGTAGCTTGATGTTCTTCTGCCCTCGCCACCATTCTAAAAGATCGGCAACTTTTCGGGAACACAATCCCTCTTTCTTGCTGACTATGCAGAAGTCACAGTTGTTGCAGCAACCGCGTGTCAGAAAACCATAAGCCGTATCTTTGGTGTATTCCGGATAAAGCGAATAGTCCGGATAGATATGCTCAATCTCCGGCGGCAGGTCTTTATCACGGTCGCGGTGATAGACTTCCTTGCCGCCCTCTACCGTAATTGCAAAACCTGTTCCGCCGAATATTATCTCGTCGGAGTTGAACACGGTACTGTCAATCTGGCTGTACTCGTCTCCGAACACCTTTGAAACATACACCTTGTCGTAATGCGTGAAATGGTCGGCGAACTCTACGATATCGCCCTGCGCCTTGTGCCACGCCGAGATTTTCATCAACGGAAGGTTCGGGAACCGATGGCTGTCAACATCGTATAAACCTATTCGCATGGCGTTCCGTCCATCTTAGCGCCGCAGTTTGGGCAGTACTTAGTCATTTCGCGCCCGGGCGGTTCTGCCATGCAGTTCTTGCAGTAAGGGTAATAACCGTCGCAGCATATCTCCCACTTGCTGTGCACCACCGGCGCGACATCGGCAGTGGCTTCGTCCTGAATTGCTTCGTACGCCGCGTTTATCGCCTCGTCCCAACCTGCCGTATAGCTTTCGGGTTCTGCACCGCACCCGCCTATATCGTTCAGAATCTCCAATGCGCGTTCGCGGTTTATGTATTCGCTCATTCCGTGTCCTCCTTTACGCCAGAGCTGCAAAAGGAATTTCCCTTAACGCTCGATCCCCATACACAGCAGAAACCATATCCATCAGCCTTTCGCGTTCCCCAGTGCTCGCAGTCCTTACAGTACACAACCGGCGCCCATGTGCCGAATACCTTTGCCAGGTACCCGAGCTCGATATCGGTGATAAATCTCTCGCCGGATTCCATGCGCTGGACTGCGTTCTTGTCGATGTCCAGACCTATGACCGCGAGCCTGTCAGCGAGTTCGCGCTGGGATATCCTCAGCCCCTTGCGGAGCTCTGCAACCTTGATTCCGGCGATGTTGTTCCTGCCGTCTGATGTGCGATTGCTAAACATATGTGTTCACCCCCTTTCGCAGGTTCCCGGATATCATCTGTTCTGTGCCACCAGCGTCGCTCCCTTGATCATGTAGTAGATTTCCTGCCTGATCTCGGGCGGGAGCCGCATGAGCATTCCGCAGGTCTTGAGCAGGTCTTCCGGCTTGTCCGTCATGGATTCGCAGATTTCGAGGAGCTGCTCCTTTGTAAGCTTCTTTTCTGACATATTGTGTCACCTCCTTGTTCGCCCGGGGTTGTGACCGGGCTCCCGCATTACCGGGCGGGGTTGCCTCCGCGCCGTCACTCTGCGTTGCACCAATTCGCCGAGAACTCTTACCTCTCAATCAGTTGAATTTAGCCTTGATAAGTTCCAGCACCTCAGCCTGCTCCGGGGTCTTGACGTCCATGTCAAGCCCGCGGTCGTAGTTGTAGAAGTATCTGTAAGTTTCGCCCAGTGTCTCAGCAATGGCGAGTTTGGAGATCCTGCCGCCGTCCAGTCCGTAGTCCGCGCTGGGCTGTTCGTAGTGCTTGCACTCGAACTTGTATTCTTTTCCGTTAACTGTGATTGTACCTGTTTCCCACATTTTGTTTACCTCTCAAAATCGTTTTGTTGGTTTGAAACGTCGTTTTGTCGTTTCTGTGATTATATTATACGACATTATAGCCGGTTTGTCAATAGGGTAATCCGCAAATCTGTGACAAAATATCTTATATCTTTTTGTGCAATGCGACAATTAGCCGTATTGATATACAAATAAATGTTAAAACCCTATTGACAAGCACGACAAAATGTCGTATAATGGATAGTGAAAGGAGGGAACGAAAGTGATATCCGAAACATTATCCGAGATTCGCCGAGGAAGAAAGCTAACGATGAAAGATGTTGCTGAAGGTATCGGAATGAAGCCGGACACATATCGAAACTACGAAAGTGGGCGACTTGAACCGAACTTATCAACACTTACCAAGATAGCTGATTTCTACGGAGTATCGACAGACTACCTGCTCGGTCGCGACACCAGCGAAAAGCCGGCTATCGAGCTTTTAGCCGCTCAGTTCGACATGAGCGCTCTGGAGCAGGAGATAATCAAAGGCTATCTCGAGCTTCCGGAGAGTATGCGTGACGACCTGATGGACTTCCTTGAAAGGGCAGTCCGAAAGGTGCAGTCAGGCATTCCGACCCCGATGATCGCCCGGAGCTCCAATGATCGGCCGCCCGGGATCATGATGCTCACACCTGAACAGCGCGAACGGCTCGCCAGAGCCCCGGATGAAACTAAAAATCCGGACAACGACATCTGATAAGCGGCTATAATTCAGCCCCCACAGGGTACAATACCTGTGGAGGTGAATTATTATAGATTCCTATAAGCTTTATAAAGATGCACGCGATGCGTCGTGGAACTGCCTTATCCGTGTCGGAGCGACGGCAATGCCGATTAAGGTGCTGAAAGTGGCGGCGTTCTATGGCATCAAAGTCGTGAAAAACAGCAGCATTCAGGTGCTGGACCCAGAAATCTCCGGCTGTACGCTGCTCGACAGCTCCGGAGCCTGGCAGATAGTCTACCGGGATTCCGAGAACCGTGGGCGCACGCGCTTCACTATCGCGCATGAGCTCGGGCATATACTGCTCGGCCATGAGCTCAGCCCGGACAAATCCGGGCATTTTCGGACGGCTTCGGACAGACGTCCGCCCGCCGAAACCCAGGCGGACGAGTTCGCGGCGCGGCTCCTTGCTCCGGCGTGCGTGCTGTGGGCGCTGGGGTGCTACGAGCCGGAGGACATCATGCGCGTCTGCGACATCAGCGCAGAAGCGGCGCGGTACCGCTCCGAGCGCATGAAAGTGCTGCGAGATCGCGGGAAATTCCTCACATCGCCGCTGGAACGGCAGGTGTACGAGGCTTTCAAGCCGTGGATCGAGCAGCAAAAAAGCCGCCCTGAATAAGGGCGGTGTACATAAAGTATATTCACAGAAAGGAAAAATCAAATGCCAGAAATCAGTTTATTCTATGGGATAAGAGTAACAATGTACTACGATGACCACAACCCTCCGCATTTTCATGTTCAATACGCAGGATATAAGGCTGTGGTAGACATTCAGAAAGCG
>CALBGD010000185.1 GCA_937893735.1 uncultured Clostridia bacterium
TCGTATGCGATATCGGCAATCCCTCGCTCCGTTGAGCGAAGCAGCTTTACTGCCGCGCGCGCCCTGACCTGATTCACGTATTCTATCGCGCCCATTCCCGCTGCCTGTCGGAAGCAGCTCATAAAATAGCTCCTGCTGAGGTGAGTGAGCTCTGCTAATGCGTCTATTGTTATCGGCTCGGCGTAATTCTCGGTTATGTACTGTATCGCAGGACGTATCAGCTCCGCATTACCGGGGGCGTTCCGGCTGACAGTGAAAATGCTCCCGCTCTCGCAAAGCAGCCAAAAAAAGCGCAGCAGCTCGCTTTTCAGCAGCATATCCAGCATTGCGGAATCTCCTTTTACGCAGGAGAATATCTGCTCGGCGCCTGTGCGAAGCTCCGTATAATACGGGTGATCCGGGGTTATCAGGCTGTGTATGCCGCAGCTCCCCGCAAGCGGCTGTATGCACATGGCTGCGCTCCTGTCCGTATCCTGCGAGCCAAGCATCGAAAGTCCAAAAACCACCGTATCATATGCGCAGTGCATATCTCCGGAACGGCTCACGGAATGGAGCATATCCGGAAGTATCACGACCATCTCCCCCGCACAGGCTGTGAAACGCTCGTCGCCGCATATGAACTCTGCGCAGCCGTCATGAATGAAGTTAAGCTCCAGCTCCGGGTGCCAGTGCAGAGGAAGTATCAGTTTTAGGTATTTTTTCAGTAGAAATTATAGCTGTTGTGTAGTATTATATCATATAGAAAAGAAAAATTCAACCCACCAAGGAGGAAATAAAATGAACAGACAACCCGAATGGCTCAACAACGCAGTATTCTATGAGGTATATCCTCAGTCCTTCAACGACACCAACGGCGATGGTATCGGCGACATTCCCGGAATAACCGAAAAGCTGGACTACATCGCTGAACTCGGCTGCACGGCACTGTGGATCAATCCATGCTTCGATTCCCCGTTCGGCGACGCGGGATACGATGTTGCAGACTACTGCAAGGTAGCTCCCAGATACGGCACAAACGACGACCTCGTTAACCTTTTCAGCGAAGCGCACAAGCGCGGAATGCACGTCCTGCTGGATCTTGTCCCAGGACACACATCATGGAAGCACCCGTGGTTCCTTGAATCCATGAAAGCGGAGCGCAACGAGTACACTGACCGCTACGTCTGGACAAACAGTATCTGGGAGGAACCCACGGGCTATGGCTCACTGCGTGGCATCTCCGACCGTGACGGAAGCTGCGCGGTCAACTTCTTCACCCATCAGCCGGCGCTAAACTACGGCTACTACAAGCCCGAAAGACCGTGGCAGCAGAGCATGGACTCCGAGGGTGCTATTGCAACGCGCAATGCCATGAAGGACGTAATGAGATTCTGGCTGTCACGCGGCTGTGATGGATTCCGCGTTGATATGGCCGGTTCCCTTGTCAAGAACGACGAGGACGGAAAGGGCACAATCAAGCTCTGGCAGGACGTCCGCGAGTTCCTTGACGCGGAGTTTCCGGAAGCTGCCATGGTTTCCGAATGGGGCGAGCCAGACAAGAGCCTTCAGGGCGGATTCCACATGGATTTTCTGCTGCACTTCGGACCTTCGCATTACAACGACCTGTTCCGCTATGGTCAGCCGTTCTTTGAGGGAAACGGAGATTGCAGCGAGTTCGTGAAAAAGTACATTGAAAACTGCGAAAAATCCGAGCACAAGGGACTTATCTGTATTCCCTCCGGAAACCACGATATGGACAGACTTGCAAAGTGGGTTCACGGTGATAAGCTCAAGACTGCGTTCGCATTCCTGCTTTCCATGCCCGGAGCTCCGTTCATTTACTACGGCGACGAGATCGGTATGCGCTATGTAGAGGGTCTCACCTCTGTTGAAGGCGGCTACGGAAGAACCGGCTCTCGCTCGCCTATGCAGTGGAACAGCGGCAAGAACGCCGGATTCTCTGACGCCGAGGCAGACAAGCTCTATATCCCGCTCGATCCTGATACCAACAGACCGAATGCTGAAGCCCAGATGTCCGACCCGGATTCCCTCAGAAGCGAGGTCAAGAAGCTCATTTCAATAAGAATGGCTCACCCTGCGCTCCAGAGCCGCGGCGATATCAGATTTGCCTATTACGGAAAGGAAAGCTACCCGCTTGCTTATGTAAGGACAGCAAGTGACGAAAAGATACTCGTTGTGCTCAACCCGTCTGATAAGGAAGCAGAATTCAGCTTTGACGGAGAAGCGGCCGAAGTAATTTACAGCTTCGGCGGCGGAGCAGCGCTCTCCGGCGGAAAGGTGACGGCACAGCCGGTTTCCGCTTGCTTCATCAAGCTCAAGTAAAACAAAAATGCCCCGGAAGCTTGCAGGCTTTCGGGGCGTATTCTATTCAGTTTACCCGCAGATCTCATCTGCAAGCTTTGCGGCACGGGAGTAAATCTCCACCGGGTCAACCGTCATGAACTTTCCATTTTCATAGAGTATCCTGCCGTCAACAACGGTCATCACGATATTCTGCTTTGTTCCGGAATAAACCAGATTCTTTGCAACATTGTGCTCCGGCTGCATATTCGGCTGCATGAGGTCTATTACGGCAAGGTCGGCTTTCTTTCCGGGGACAAGCACGTCGCAGTCGGAAAGCCCCATTGCAAGCGCTCCGCCGGAGCAAGCCATCTTCAGCACGTCAAACGCCGGGAAAGCTGCCGCGTCATTCTCACGGTATTTCTGGAGCGCAGTTACAAGGAACATCTCACGGAACATATCAAGGCAGTTGTTGCTTGCCGCTCCGTCAGTGCCTATCGCGAGGTTGTCGATTCCGCGGCGCTTCATCTCGCACAGCGGAGCTATTCCGCTTGCAAGCTTCAGGTTGCTGGAGGGGTTCGTCACTATCCAGAGCCCGCGCTCCTTTGCAATGCGCATATCTTCCTCATCGAACCACACGCAGTGGAATCCACCGCCGCCGTATTCCAGCATTCCGAGCTTCTCGAAAAGCTGGGTCGGGGTCATTCCGTAGCGCTCATGGCAGCCGTCAACCTCGGATTTTGTTTCGCTGTTGTGGGTGTACATCGGCGCCTTGTATTTCTGCGAGAGCTTCGCCAGCCCCTCCAGAGTTTCGCGCTTGGTAGTGTACTCTGCATGGAATCCAAGCTGATAGCTTATCAGCGGGTCAATGCTGTTGAACTTGTTGTATTCCTCTTCGATACCCTCGACAGTTCCGCCAAAGTCATTTATGGAGCCGCACAGCACCGTTCTGTAACCCATATCCGTGCAGGCTTTCGTGTAGCTGTCCAGCTTGAAATACATATCAAAACTGGAGGTGATCCCGCTGGTCAGATACTCCATATTCGCAAGCTGAGTGAACACGTACACGGCTTCCTCAGTGAGCTTTGCCTCATGCGGGAAAACCGCATTGTAAAGCCAGTCGTTCAGCGGGAGATCGTCCGCGAAGCTCCTGAGGAACGTCATTGCGGAATGTGTGTGCGCATTCTTGAATCCGGGAATTATCAGCTTTCCGGAGAGGTCGATTTCGCGGTCAAACCCGCCGCAGTCGTTCTCCGCACCGACGTAGGTTATCTTTCCGCCGTCTGTATGGAGTTCTCCGGTAATGATCTCCTCGTTCTGCATTGTAAGTATTTTTGCATTGTAAAAGCGTATTTTCATGTTGTCCTCCGGTTAGCTGAACAGCTTTCTGAGAGATTCCGTATAGGGATAGCGGGCGATTCCACGCTCGGTCACTATGGCGGTTATGAGCTCCGCGTCTGTTACGTCAAACGCGGGATTCCAGCACTTCACTGATTCCTCAGCGACAGGCTGGCTGAAAAAATTCGTCTTTATCTCGCTGCCGCTGCGTTCTTCTATTACGATGTCGTTCCCTGTTTTACAGGAGAAATCTATTGTTGAGCGCGGGCAGAACACATAAAACGGGATTCCGTGATATTTAGCGTTTATCGCAACGGAGCGCGTTCCTATCTTGTTCGCGGTATCGCCGTTTGCGGCGACTCTGTCGCAGCCGACAAAACACGCCTGTATTTTTCCCTGCTTCATCAGCATGGAAGCGGCGCTGTCGCATATCAGCGTTGTGTCTATACCGGCATGGCTGAGCTCGAAGGAAGTCAGCCGCGCGCCTTGCAGGAGCGGGCGTGTCTCATCGCAATAGGCGCGGAAATTATAGCCGCGCTCTTTTCCAAGCAGGAGGGTTCCCAGACCGGTGCCGTATTCAACCGCCGCGAGCGCTCCCGCGTTGCAGTGGGTGAGTATCCCGTCGCCGTCGTGCACGAGCGTAAGCCCGTTTTCAGAGATAGCGCGGCAGACTGCCTTATCCTCATCGCATATAGCGGTGCACTCCGATTTCAGCGCAGACAGGAGCTCATCGTGAGAGCCAGAGTGCTTCCGCGCGCAGTCCAGCATTCGGTTTACAGCCCAGCTCAGGTTTACCGCGGTGGGACGCGAGGAGATCAGATACTCCCCCGCCCTTTCAAGCTGCGGCAGTAAATCTCCGGACATTCCGCGCGCAAGGACGTACATTCCGAATCCGGCGCACACTCCTATCGCCGGAGCCCCGCGCACGCGAAGCTCCGAAATCGCCTCGAAAATCTGCCCGGCGGTTTCCAGCCGGAGGTATTCTATCCGGTTCGGGATAAGCGTCTGGTCGAGTATCTCGACAGCATTTTCGTCCTCTGACAGACGAACTGTGAATATCCTGCCTGACATCAGCTGAAGTATACAAGCTCGCTGGGAGCCGCTTCGGTAGGCTTGATCTCAGAAGCCATCAGCACGGGGCCTACGCCCTTATACGCCGCCTGCTTCTCAGCGATTATCTTTCCGGTGACCTCTACCCATTCACCATCCTTGAACTTTGCCTCGTCCGGGGACTTTACAAGGATCCCGACGACCTGAATATCTTCAGCACAGCAGGTCATCGCACGGCGTGATATAACGAAATATCCCTTGGGGACATTGGAAGCACAGAAAACCATTCCGCGCACATGGATATTCTTGTTTAGATAGCGGTCGGGAGTGCTCATGATGTCCACATACCACAGGCCGAAATCGTCGTGCACGATTTCGATGGGGTCGGCGTTCAGGTCGTAGGGCATTTCATCATCGCCCTGGAATCCCTGCTCGATGGTACCGTCGGTGTACTCAAACATCATGTCTATCTTGGGGTTGAGCGCCTTTATGCTGCGGCGCAGGGACTTCTTGTCCACTGCGTTCTTCTCACAGCGGTTGAACACAACTATGTCAGCGACCGAGAAATTATCCGAGAGAAGCTGGCGCATATTGTTCATATACACCTGATATTTTGAATGGTCAACGAACATGAATATCTGGTAGAATATCCAGTCCTTCGGCGCTTTCTGAGCCATCGTGCGGAGGCTCCACATTCCGTTGTATTCAAGCATTATCTGGGTAGGCTTGTACTTTTTCACAAGCGCGGTGAGGTTTTCCTCGTTGAAGTCGTCCTCGTCCTCAATGAAGGCTACCTCTGCCTTTGCGGCTTTCAGGATATCCGGCGCGTATTCAACCTCGCCCTCCTCGCAGGCGATTATCAGCGTGCGCTGTCCCTTTGTGAACTGCTTGTCGCTGATAGTGTCAAGGATAAAGGAGGTCTTGCCGCTCTCCAGAAATCCGGTTATCATATATACAGGAAGCTCCATTTTGTGCTCCTTTCTTCAATACAGAAATCCCGCGCCCGGGGCAAAGCCGATTTGCTCCGGCACGCGGGTCGTGTTTATATTCCTAAAATCAAACTCCGAACAGAGCCTTGATCTTGTCTTCTTCCAGCTTTGCGCCGATCACGCACATTCTGCCGGTAACGTCAGCGGAACCGGTACGCACTTCGTACTCCTCAGGGACGAAATCGAAGTGGTACCAGACGCCGTCTGCGCCTGCAACGATACCCTTTGCACGGAGCACGGAGCCGTATTCCTCGCCGGACAGCTTGGAAAGAGCGTTCTCGAGCTCTTCGCGGGTGAACTTCTTCGCAGTCTCAACGCCGAAATTCGAGAATACCTCGTCAGCGTCATGACCGTGGTGGTGATGGTGATGATGTCCGCAGCCGCACTCGCCGTCGTGATCGTGGTGGTGCTCGTGCTCGTCATGTTCATGGTCGTGATGGCAGCACTCGTGGTCGTCATCATCGTCGTCATCGTGGTGATGATGGTGCTCATGATCGTGTTCATCATGGTCATCATCGTCATCGTGATGGTGGTGATGATCATGGTCGTGATCGTGGTGGCAGCACTCGTCCTCATCGTCATGATGGTGGGAATGTCCGCAAACCGGGCATATATCCTCGTCCTTGAGCAGTTCCTCGGCAAATGTGTTCTTTATCTCCATTGCCTCGAGTATCTGCTTGCCGTTTATCTGATCCCACGGAGTTGTAACGATAGTAGCGTGCTCGTTGAGCTGACGAATCATTGCAACAGCCTCTGCGAGCTTCTCCTCGGAGAGCTTCTGGGAACGGCTGAGAATTATCGTCTTGGCGGTCTCGACCTGATTCTTGTAGAACTCGCCGAAGTTCTTCATATACATCTTGATCTTGGAAGCGTCAACAACTGTTGTATAGGTGTTGAGCACTATCTCATCGCTGTGAACGTTCATAACG
>CALBGD010000186.1 GCA_937893735.1 uncultured Clostridia bacterium
AGAAAGACTGTTTTAGGGGTTGACTTTTCTTAGCAGGTCTTGAAATGGACATAAAAAAAGAGCCTTGCGGCTCGGGGGATATATGAAAAAGGAGCAGCTGGGGTGGTTGCTCCTTTTGTGTGTTAAGCTGCTTGACTTATGGGAATTTGATGAACCCCGAGCAAATGCCAATCAATGTTTAGGCCGATTTCCTGCTGTCCAGTTCTTCGGATTGGTGTCATCGGGGGCAAGCCCGGCAAGTATCGCTTCATAATGTGCGACCTTATCGTCCATGTATCTGGCAGTCGCTTTGGCTTCTTCGACCTTTTTGTACGCCTCATCACGCTGTTTCAAGATTATCTGGTATCGTGCCCTTAAATTTTCCTCTGACTCCTCCAGCAGGCACAAACGGCAATATTCCTTAATGTCCTCAATGGAAGCGCCGCAGCCTTTCAGACACTTTATCCCCTGCATCCAGTTTACTGACTCATCATTAAAAATTCTGCGGTTTCCTCCGTCGCGCTCGCACGGAAGCAGTCTCATATCCGTGTAGTATCTGAGCGTGTGCTCCGTCACACCGAACATTTCCGACATCTGCTTTATTGTGTATTGCATTTTTTCACCTCAAAAAATTTAAAATACCCCTTGACTTCGAGTTACTCGAACTTGTTATAATGATTATAGCACCATTAACGGTGCAAGTCAAGAATAACAGGAGGAATAAATATGTTATATCAGGAAATTGCCCCTGGCGTATCTATGCCGCTGATTGGATTCGGTACTTTTCTCAATACGGGTAGCGACTGCGAGCGCTCTGTTGCGGATGCAATCCGCGCTGGCTATCGCCTTATAGACACTGCCGAAGCATACGGTAATGAGGAGCAGGTCGGAAACGGAATTCGCGCAGGCAGAGTTGACCGCAAGGAACTGTTCATCGTAACTAAAGTAAATTTTAAATCCTATGAGCATACCCGGGAATCCGTGGAAAACTCTCTGCGGCTGCTTGGCACGGATTACCTCGACCTTGTGCTTCTGCACTGGCCGTTCGCTAATTACTACACTGCGTGGCGCGAGCTGGAAAAGCTCCATACCGAGGGGAAAATCCGTGCGATCGGCGTTTCCAATTTCGAGCCTGACCGACTTATCGACCTCATCGCCTACAACAAAATCAAGCCCGCCGTAAATCAGATAGAAACACATCTATACTGCCAGCGCCATGTAGAGCACGAATGGGAAAAGAAATACGGGGTTGCCCACATGGCTTACGCTCCGCTTGGACAGGGGCATGCGAACGAAATGTTTTCCGAGTCTGTCGTCCGGGAAATCGCCGCGAAATACGGAAAAACTCCCGCGCAGATATTGCTGCGCCGCACCTTACAGGACGGCGTGACAGTTATCCCAAAATCCGTGCATTCCGAGCGTATCATTGAAAATATCAGCATATTCAACTTTGAGCTTACAGCAGAGGAAATGTCAGCGCTCCGCAGTCTTGACAAAACTGCACCAATGATAGGACGTTCAGAAACCCCCGAACTTGTGGAAATGTCGCTGAAATGGTAAGGAGAACCCAATGAAAAAAGTCTTACTGCTAGGCTCGACCGGAACGGCAGGCAGTGCGCTTGCGAAAAAGCTGATTTCCGATACCGACTGCTATATAACATTGTTTTCACGCCACGCTGAAACTGTCTATTCCAACACGGTGCGCATAAAAGCCGTAAACGGAGACGCTCTCAGCATTGATGATTTAAAGTCCGTGATGAACGGAGTGGACGTTGTATATTGCGCGATTTCCGGGAGCAGTCTGCCGGAAATCGCAGAAAATATCGTCAATGTAATGTCCGAAAAGGACGTAAAGCGCCTTATTTTTATGGGCGCAGTGGGAATTTATAACGAGATACCGGACGGAATCGACGGCGAGGACAATCTGGATAACGAGCCGGAGCAGATTCCCAACCGGAAATCCGTTGATGTAGTTGAAGCGAGCAATTTAAATTATACGGTGCTCCGTCCCGGATATCTTATCGACGGCGATGAAAACGATTATGTACTGACAGTCAAGGGTGAACCAGCAAAGGGCTACACTACGCCAATACCCGCACTTGTGAAATTTGCGGAGCAGCTTATTCTGAATGACGAACTATATTCAAGAGAAAGCGTAAGCATTACGCGGGACAATACATAATCAAAATGGGAAGAACGTAATTTTTCGTTCTTCCCATTTTGAAATCTAATGTTATCAAATTCCGATTTATAGGGCTGATTAAATGCCCTTATAAACTCATTATACCACGTATTCCCACTTTTCCAATTAAATTTCCATCGGCACAACCTCGTCAATATCCGCTTCCCGCTTAGGTTTGGAGATCCCCATAAACTGCTTATGGCACTCCCACAGATCCAACAGAAACCCGAACGGCATAAGCCACACCTCCTCCGAAGCAAGGTGCAGCTGCGCCGTTCCGTAATAGAACAGCCGGGTGAACAGTTCTGCGTCGTTCACCCGGCTGTTACTGCGTTTTTTGATGTATCTTCGCTTTCTACATTACGCTTTGTGCCTTTCAGCATAGCTTCGGTGATTGCGTCCTTATACTCCGCAAGCTCGCCGGGAGAGGTCAAAAGCTCCACGATATCCTCGGTGAGAAGCGGCTTTTTCTCGCTGTTTCTGAGATTATGTATCTCAATGCTCTGATTGCAAAGCAGAGTAATCAGCCAGATTATCTCGTCCAGAGCCATCTCCA